>CALNBW010000038.1 GCA_937874815.1 uncultured Bacillota bacterium
ATGGCGGCTTGAATATCCTCTGGATCTTCATATAAGTCGCCCTCTGCGCCAGTAACAAACATTGTCTCGCGAGACGCATCACGCCCCTTGAGCTCTTGTTCAGCGTTGGGGCCCCCAGCTTGGGTTGCGTATAACTCTATTATTTTTTCCATTTCTTTGCTCAGTTGCTCAAGGTCGGCTTCTCTGCGCAATTTATCCTCCACACCCGCAAACGTTGTTTCGTTTGGCGCATCAGGTCCCTCGACCTTCTGTTCACCGTCGGGTTCTCCAGCCCTAGGTGCGTGGAGGTCTATTAGCTTTTCTAGTTCGTCATTTACCTCCATCATGCTGGCTTCTTCCCGCGGGTTTTTCGCGCCTTCTCTCCTCTGGTAGCTGGCTGCGAGTAAGGGACTGCTTGTGAGAAGTAGAATAATTAAGCAAAACACCTGTATCCTCTTCACGAAAACTCCCCTCCATAAAGTCAACATAGCCCAGTGGTTGATATCTGCAAAAGCGCTAGGACGTCGGCAATTGTCGACCTTTATTAGTCTAACTATATGCTATCTTCCTTCAATCAACCTGTCAACCCTTGTAACAGCCGAATAGTCAGCTAAATACCAGGAGGCCTCAGCGAATCGATGCGCCTTTCCACATTACCCTTGGCGGGGCCCCGTCTAGCGGCCGGCAGATGAGGGAATAGTCATCCATCAGGCTCTTATCTAGGCTGTGCTGATAGCGCCCAGCATAAGCAAGGCCGGCATCGGTATAAACGGCGAGATAGAAGCTACAGATGCTTCGGGGCCGAGAATAGTCATAATGGAAGGCCGCGACTGCCAGCTCCTTACCGTTGTAACTCGTACCCAGCTCACTAGAAAAAGCAGATTCAAGCCCCTCGATTTCGCCAAGACTTACCTCAAACTGTACCTCATAGTCGCCTTCTGCATTCAGCGCTAGCACCACGAGCCTATTATCGCTACTAACAGGGACGATATAGTCTTCATAGATGTAGAAGTTTCTAAGCATAGGCACCCATGGTCCACTGCTTTCTGTGTCCGCACGCATGATGCGTAGCTTTTGTAGTTCCACTAGGGTAGCAGCATCAATAACGGTTAGCATATAATCCTCATCTTCTTTGGTCACGAGCAGCAGTTTGCTTTCATCCTGGCTCGTCTCCAGCGAGACGACCCGTGCTTGTTCATCCAAAGGAAACACGGTCTGCAGTTCATCGGCAGTGAGTATGTGCACGCCACTTTCAGTGTGACGTGGGAAGCGGTAGACGCCGCAACCGCCGGGAATATGGCTGGTATCTAGTAATTGGCCTTCTTCGGTAAAACAGGTAAAAGTGAAGAAGCAGTGGCTAGTAGTCACAGTGCTGATGGCATGAGAATATACATTTGTGCCTTGAACCGAAGATAGGCCTATACTGCAGACGCTGCCGGCTGCGTTCTTTTCTATATTTATTTCCACCTGGTGTTCTGGGTTGATCGGAAACTTAAAGTAATCGGCGAAAAGGTTGTTTGTATCTTCGTTGACGGCAAACCCGGGTGGCCATTCAAACCCCACGCTGATAGGGTAAAAGTTATAGTAATCTTTGACATATATGGTTTCTGTGCGATTCTCACCCGGCTTGGTGCATGCCGCCACATCCCGCACCGGTAGCGGGTAGGTTTCTGCTCGCATGTCAAGATTGCTGCCGGAGGCTCCCCAGCCATGGAACATGCCATCAAGACCGATGTGAAAAGTAGGTCCAGTTTGTTCTGGCTGACGTTGGGTCTGTGAAAAGGTAAAGGTCGTGTTTATCTCCGACTTTTCCCCGACAGTATAGCGGGTGTCCCAGAACAGTCGGTTATCACAGTCAATGCTTATATCCACCACAATGCCATCTGCCATAGACTTGTCGCCGTAGAGCACAGTCTCGTCGATGACGACTGCATCCTTACTGGCGTCTACCGAGCCATGGATATAGCCGAAAGAGCCCACGGCCAGAAGGAGCAACAGCAGTGTGAATATTAGGCTCTTACGCATGATGCATCCCTCCGTTTATTCCTCACCGGTTAACTCGGACAACGCCTTGCTCACCCGGTCAGCCTTGTAGTGATAGGTTTCCTTGACATAATCCAACAGGCTCTGGCCTGATTCCTCTAGTTCCAGCATAGACACGTCCCCCACGATTTTCCCTTGGCGAATCAGGACTGCTCGGCCGATGAAATTCTCCACCTCTTCCAGTAGGTGGGTGGAGAGCAAAACAGTCTCCGTCGGTTCCAGGATTCCTAGTAGCACCTTGTAGAAGTCCTCCCGGTTGAACACGTCATTGCCAGCGAAGGGCTCATCCATGAGCATGTAGTCAGCACCCTGGCATAGAGATAAAATGACTTCAAACTGGTTCTTCTGGCCAGTGGAGAAGTGGCGTAAGTTCTTGTGCTGTGGCAGCTCAAAAAATTCCATGAGACCGCGAAAGCGCTTTTCGCTGAATTTGGGAAAATGCAGCTGATAAAACTCTTTGTGCGCAGTCGCATCTATATTGGGAAAGAAGGAGTGTTCGTTGGTCGCAAAGGAAAGCCTAGCGATGTTTCTGCGGGAAATAGGCGTGCCATCCAAAGTAACCTCGCCGGAAAAGCGTAGGAAACCGAGAATGCACTTCATTAAAGTAGTCTTACCAGCGCCGTTTTCGCCGAACAGGCCGACGATTTGCCCCTGGGGCAAAGTCAGGTTGACAGCGTCTAGGGCGCGCTTACCGCCGAAGTATTTGCTCACGTTTTTAATCTCGATCATATCCCCACCCCCAAGATAACGCTCCAGATCTTTTGCCACTGAGCAGGTGCCAAACAGGCCTGCGGAGTAAACACCATGTAAACCGCGTAGTAGATGAGAAGTAGCATGAGGGCCACGCATAGACAGGCTAAGATACCCATGAGCGGCAGGGCAAGGCAGCGTTTAGGCAATTCCCAGCGATTAGGCAACCGCCACATGAGATAAATACTCTTGCTGTCCTGATAGTGGTAACTGTAATGATAGATAGCAACGGCCGCCATAGAGAGAGCAAGCACTAGAAAGATAGACAGGCTGCCGCCCAATACCTTCACGAAATCTGGCATCACAGCATCAGTATCCAGCACCCTGGTTACCCCGTCCCACAAAAACAGCGACTGATATTCCCTGGAATAACGGAACAGGAAGCTCAGGCTGTACAGCACGCTAACGCTGATACCACCTACGAACCAACCCAACTCTTGGCCCAGATTGACCCCTGGCGGCGCGTAGTGGGTTAGCTTCTCTTTAAAATTCATCTTCTAAGCCACGCTCCTTCCAGATCCCCACTGCGCCCCCTATGATCCCCAGGGTAGTCAGGGAAAGCGCTAGGTCGCTACCAAAACTGCCCATTGCCCGCGAAAAGTACACCACAACTAATAGCGCCAATATCACTATGGCAATCCCTTTCTCGCCGTGTCTTTGGCGAAAGGAGAAATAGGCGGCGCTAATGCCTAGGCCGAGAACGAACATAGCGTTACGTATGTAGCGGCTGGTTTCTGCCAGCGGCAACAGGCTATGTAGAAAATTGTTGCGATAGAACGCGAGCATAATGGTCTGGCCGCTCACATAGGCTGCGTCCGTCCAGGCTAGATAGAGTCGACCGAGCAGAAGAACGATGACCAGCTGCACCACCCAGAACAGGAAGAAACAGACCACATTGTAAATTGCCCACCAGAAAACGATGGTCTTCTCCCCAACGGAAAGCCGCCCTAGGGTGTAGCGTAGCTTGCTGCCGCCGACCTCGCAACCGTTCAAGCTAAGCAGCACGCATAGCAGCAGAAAGAAGGCACCGCTTATAAGGGCAAGGCGGCTCTGGCTCACCAACTGCTCCAGGCCAAGGAGCTCTCCGTCCGGCCTTTTCCACGTGAAATAGAACATTGCACCTTCTGTCGCTGCCATGAGCACAAATATCCCTAAGACCTTATAGATAGTGCTCCTGGCCGCCAACGTTAGTACAGATAAATGTTG
>CALNBW010000039.1 GCA_937874815.1 uncultured Bacillota bacterium
TGCACTTAGAGGAAAAGCAGATACCGGCGGGTTTTGCTTATGAGCAAATTCAAGGGCTATCGCTGGAGGCGCGGGAGAAGCTGGCCAAACATCGGCCCCAGTCCGTGGGCCAAGCCAGCCGTATTTTGGGGGTTACCCCGGCCGATATCAGTGTGCTTTTGGTGGCTTTGGCAGCGAACCGGCAGAGGGGGTAGCTTTGATAGTGTTAAATGAATGGCTGCGTCGGCAGGCAGCGGAACTGCAGGTGGTGCTTACTGGTAGGGCTTTGCTGCAGTTAGAACGCTACGCGACGCTGCTGCAGGAATGGAATCAGTCCCTCAACCTAACTACCATCAGCGAGGCCCCGGAAATTTATGAATTGCATTTCCTGGACTCACTATCAGTGGCCCTAGCGGTAGACATGACGCAGGCGCACAATTTAATCGATGTGGGCACAGGGGCCGGTTTCCCTGGTCTAGTTCTCGCCATTGCTTTTCCTGCCACCCGGGTTACTCTGGTGGAGTCAGTCAACAAGAAGGCCTGGTTTTTACAGGCAGTTGTTGCCGAGCTGGACTTAGCTGACCAGGTGCAAGTGGTCTGCGAGCGGGCTGAAATAATCGGGCAACAAGTAGCCTACCGGCAACAGTTTGATTTGGCTGTGGCGCGGGCGGTAGCGCGCTTGGCGGTGCTGGCGGAATATTGTCTACCCCTGGTGCGAGTTGGAGGATGTTTTGTAGCCCAGAAGGGGCCTGAAATTGAAGCAGAGCTAGCTGAAGCAAGTCGTTGCTTCGCTCTGCTAGGGGGGGCAGCTGTGCACGTAGATAATTGGTTGCTACCGTCCGGCGCTGGGCGCACCATAGTACGAGTCAACAAAAGGGATAACTCCCCAGACCAGTTTCCGCGCCGGCCCGGGATGCCTAGTAAGCGGCCTTTACTTTAAATCGGGTTGGGCGCTAAATGGTGAAGGAAAGCAGCGCTTAAAGGCAGAATAAAGAGATAGGAAAAGAGGGGTGATGGCATTGCGTTGGTTTGGTGGAAGCTCTGTGCCTGGCGACCAGATTATCAGCATTCCTTTGGAAGATATTCAAGTTAACCCTTATCAGCCGCGGCGCCAATTCGATGAAGCCAAATTGCAGGAATTGGCTGATTCTATCCAACAGCTGGGAGTAATCCAGCCCATTATCGTGCGGCGCCTGGGGAGCGTGTTTGAGCTTATCGCCGGCGAGCGTCGTTGGCGTGCGGCGAAGCTGGCAAAACAGCAAACGATACCAGCTATTGTGAAGGAATATACGGATCGGGAAGTGGCGCAAGCGGCGCTGATTGAAAATATACAGCGCGAAGACTTGAATCCTTTAGAAGAAGCAGCTGCCTATCAGCAACTGATTTCTGAGTTTGACATAAAACAAGAGGAACTAGCTTTGCGGTTAGGTAAGGGACAGTCCACTATTGCCAATAAAATTCGCTTGCTGGGCCTCGCCTCGCCTGTGAAGAACCTTTTGGCGGGCGGCCAGTTAAATGAGCGCCAGGCCCGCGCCTTACTCCGCGTCAAAGACGAAGTAGATCAATTGCAGTTGGCTGAAGTTGCAGTTGCTCAGAATTTTAACGTCAAACAAACGGAGGAGATTATCGAGCAGCATTTGGCGGGCGCTAGCGCGGCCGAGGTGGCAGCTACAGCGCGCAAGCCCATGCGCAAATTTGTGCCTAAAGACGTGCGCATTTTCTTGAACACGATCAGGGATGCCACTCGCTTGATGAAAGAGGCTGGCATCAAGGCCGACGTTCTAGAGCAAGAAGAAGGGGAATGGCTGACAGTTACTGTACGTATTGCCAAACGTTAGCATAGCCAAACTAGTTTACATAATGTATAATAAGAAGCACGGGCTGGTTAAGACGTGCTTTTTTGCATGCCAAAAAGAAAAGGAGGTGGGAGCAATGCGTCGTCTGAAAAACGGGCAGCGACTGCTGTCGCTACTGCTAGTGCTATTGCTGGTTTGGCTAGTGCTGCCCTTCAGGCCGGCTTATCGAGCTGTGCGCACTATCGGTCGGTATTTGCCGGTCCAAAAGACGGGCAGCGTGTTATACAGCGAAAACTTCATGCTGCTGTCTGATGGAGATCAGGAAGAAGCGCAAGCGGTGCTGCAACTGCTAGAGGCTGGCTTGGATGACCTGCAGGTCTGGTTGCCTGATCAGACCCCTAAGCCAATCGTGGTACGTTTGCATCAGTCGCAAGCGTCGCTGCAGCAAGCTCTAGGCAGTGGCGACTATGCGCCCACCTTGGGTGCCTATTATTGGGGCAAACTGGAGCTGCTGGCTCCGCTAGCCTGGCGTCCCGACCTAGGGCAGGCCGATGCCCTAGTCTATTACGCCTTGGAAGGGCCAGTGGTGCACGAACTGTCCCACTTGCTGTTGGATTACCAGGCGCTGGGGCGCTATCCGGTTTGGTTTAGCGAAGGCTTTGCCCAGTATTGGGAAGCGCGCTTGCGCGGCTATGTCTGGCAGGAGGGGGGCAATGCGTGGCGGGCAACGCCCCACAGTTTAGCAGATTTGACAGGCAGTTTTGCGGCTCTGCCGGAAGCGGTTGCTTACCAGGAAGCTTACTATTTGGTGCAGTTTCTTTATCAGGAGGTAGGTGATTCGGGCATGAACAACTTGCTGTCGGCCTTGGAACATGGCCAACAGTTTGAACCCGCATTACAAGCGGTTTATGGTAACAGCATGGCTGTACTAGAAAATGAGTGGAGGGCCTGGTTGGCTAAATAGCTGACCGGCCCTTTGTTGTTTTTACGGTAGGTAAAGTATAGTTATATAGCAGGGATAAAAGCAGGAGAGGGAGAAGTAACCTTAGACAGCTGTGGGAGTAAATAAGACGTTAGGAGTGAGGAGTGGTGGCGAAGGTTTTGGCCATTACCAATCAGAAGGGTGGAGTTGGCAAAACCACTACTTGCGTTAATCTTGGTGCGTGTCTGGCCCAAGCAGGGAAGAAGGTTTTGGTTGTTGATATTGATCCGCAAGGCAATACCACTAGTGGCTTGGGTATTGCCCGGCGGCGCTTGCGCAAGTGTATTTATCATGTTCTGATTGACGGGGTGCCCGTGGAGGCGGTGATTCAGCCAACGGAAGTGCCTAATCTGGAAGTGGTGCCGGCAACTATCCAGCTGGCTGGCGCAGAAATTGAACTGGTCCCGGCTATTTCTCGAGAAACCAAGTTGAAGGATGCCTTGGCACCGATATTGCCTTTTTATGAATATATTTTGATAGACTGTCCCCCCTCTTTGGGCCTGATCACCCTCAATGCATTGACTGCGGCCCATGGGGTGCTCGTGCCTGTACAATGTGAGTATTATGCTCTGGAGGGGCTGGGACAACTGTTGAATACGGTGCAGCTGGTGCAGAGGCACCTGAATCCTGGTTTGGAAGTGTTCGGCGCTTTGCTGACTATGTTCGACTCACGCACAAATCTTTCCCAGCAGGTGGTGGAAGAGGTGCAAGGCTATTTCAAGGACAAGGTATTCGATACGATAATTCCGCGCAATGTTAGACTGAGCGAGGCCCCTAGTTTTGGACAGCCCATTATTCTCTACGACCCTAAATCAAAAGGGGCCGAGGTCTATACCGAGTTGGCCCAGGAGGTGATTGCCCGTGACTAAATCCCGTTTAGGCAGGGGTTTGGAGGCTCTCATTCCTGTGGAGGCAGAGATGGAAGCAACTAAGGCGACGACCAGCGTGGCCTTGCGTCTGATCGATCCTAATCCTTATCAACCGCGGCGCCAGTTTGACGAGGAGCGGCTGCAAGAGCTGGCAGAATCAATTCAGTTGCACGGGGTGTTGCAGCCGGTAGTTCTGCGACAGAAGGGTAAGCGCTACCAGTTGGTGGCGGGAGAAAGGCGTTGTCGGGCGGCCCAATTGGCTGGTCTGATGGAAATCCCCGCCTTGGTGAAGGAGCTAAACGATGGCGAAATGATGGAGCTGGCCATTGTCGAGAATCTGCAGCGGGAAGACCTAAATCCTTTGGATGAAGCCGCCGGATACGAGCAATTGATTAAGCGGCTAGGGATGACACAGGAAGAGGTAGCTAAGCGGGTGGGCCGCAGCCGGCCCCATGTAGCGAACACTTTACGGCTGCTGCAGTTGCCCCCGAGTTTACAGGAACTTGTTTCACGTGAAACAATTAGTGCCGGGCATGCCCGGGCCCTATTGGCGGTTCCTGACCCGGGGCTGCAGCAGCAGCTGGCCGATGCAGTAGTCAGCCAGGGGCTAAACGTGAGGCAAATCGAGGAGTTGGCCAAGCAAAGCCAGGCGAGAAAACAGGCAGATGTTTCACGTGAAACAAAGCAGCAGCGCCCGGCAGAAGTGGTGGACCTGGAACAACGCTTGGCCACTAGTCTGGGCACGCAGGTTCGCCTGATCCCAGGGCGCAAGCAAGGCAAGATTGAAATTGTATACTATGATCAGGATGAACTGGAGCGTCTCCTAGAGGTGCTTCTGCAATAACAGGACAGCGGGACGGAGTTTTCGCCTGCAAAAATAAGGGATTTATTATATAGGGGCGAATTGCATTCGCCCTAACGGTCTTATTCTAAGTTTTGGGTAATGCCTTCAGACGATTTCCTGTTTACTGGAGCTAGGCGTAGCCCCAACTATCATAAAGATTTAATAGCAGCGGTAGGTGAATCCAATTGCTCGGGACAATAGTAAATGCAGTAGCGATTTGTATAGGAACCCTAGTGGGCGCGATCATGGGCACGGGGATTCCTGATAAATATAAGGAAACAAGTGTAGCTTCTCTCGGCTTAGCCATTATCCTTATTGGGCTGAAGGGGGCTTGGGAGACGAACAATGCTCTTATTCTTATAGCTGCCCTGGTGCTGGGTGGCATTATAGGCGAGGCCTTGAGGATAGAGGACCGCCTGCATCTTTTTGGTGAAAAGGCGGAGCGTTATTTGGGCAAGGGCAGTAATGTTGGTGAGGCCTTTGTGACCGCAACTCTAGTTTTCTGCGTGGGGGCAATGGCGATCATGGGGGCACTCCAGAGTGGCCTTTCTGGTAATCATGAGACCTTATTCGCTAAGGCCTTACTCGACGGAATCTCCAGCATCTTCTTTGCTTCGACCCTGGGCGCTGGCGTAGCCTTATCGGCCCTTTCTGTCTTTGTCTACCAAGGGGCAATCACCTTGGGTGCTAAATGGCTATCGGTGCTGATCAGTGCTCCCATGATTAGCGAAATGAACGCGGTAGGCGGCATACTGGTTGTGGCCATCGGGCTGAATATCCTTGAGATCAAGAGAATACGCGTGGGCAATCTATTGCCAGCTATCCTAGTGGCCGCCCTGTTAGCGTATTTTTAAGCAATCGGTAATGGAATCCCCGTGGCAGTTTGACAGCGCCAGAGAGCTATGTCATAGGACTAAAGGTATAAACATAGTTTGTAATGTGTGGAAGGTGATTCACGTCAGTGGGTCACCTTTTTCTGCCGCCAAAATATCCGTAACCAAGGGGTACCATTGAAGAAGGCCTCAGAATTCATGGTAAGATCCTTCTGTGTTGAACCCTTAGGAGCCTGCTCCTGTGCTCTAAGCAAGTACCCGAGCCCTTTTTAGCAGCAACAACCCCCAACAAAGCTAATTCCTTATTTTTGCAGGCGAAAACTCCGTCCCCCTGTCCCCTAGTTATAAAAGGCGCGCAAGAAGCAGGAATTTAGCCTGAGAAGCAGAACCTTATCAGTATCTATCAATTAGCTGGAAGGAGGAAAACAGCTTGCGAATTACTGAACATCCCATATTGGAGTATCACAAAGGTCCAAGGGTGACGTTCACGTGCGACGGGCAACAACTAGAAGGTTACGAGGGCGAACCGATCGCAGCTGCCTTGCACGCCGCAGGAATCAAAACCCTTAGCCATAGTCATGTGGAGAAAAGGCCGCGGGGCTTTTTTTGTGCCATCGGTACCTGTTCGTCTTGCCTAATGACGGTGGATGGGGTACCTAATGTACGAGTTTGCGTGGAAAAACTCAAGGCAGGCATGCGCGTGGAGACCCAGCAGGGAAAGGGTGTGCTAAGATGATTAACACTCAAATCGCAGTCATCGGCGGTGGCCCGGCTGGATTACGGGCAGCTGCGGCCGCGGCCCATACAGGCGCGCAGGTGCTGGTGCTGGATAACGCCGATCAGTTAGGGGGGCAATTGATCAAGCAGACGCATATGTTCTTTGGCTCCCAACAACAATTTGCCGGCAGTCGGGGCATCGACATTGCTACAAAGCTGGCTAACGAACTGCAGCAGCTGGACAACGTGTGCATTTTGCTCGAGGCTACCGCCTTGGGCATCTATGAAGACGGGGTGCTGCTGGTGGAACAGTATGGGCGCGTGTTGAAAATACGGGCGGAAAGAATTATCGTTGCCATCGGGGCCTCGGAGCGTATGCTGGCTTTCCCCAATAATGATCTGCCGGGGGTCTATGGGGCAGGAGCTGCTCAAACCCTGATGAACGTACATGGGGTTAAGCCGGGCCAACGGGTACTGATGGTAGGTGCCGGCAATATCGGGTTGATTGTGACCTATCAGATGCTGCAGGCTGGCGTCCAGGTGGTAGGTATTGTGGAGGCTGCACCCACCATTGGTGGTTATCTAGTGCATGCCGCTAAAGTGCGACGTGCCGGCGTTCCTATTCATACGAGCCATACCATCAAAGAAGCTTATGGCGATGGCGCAGTCGAGGGTGCAATTATCTGGCAGCTAGATGCTAATTGGCAGCCCCTGCCGGGAACCGAACGGGATTTGGCTGCCGATGTTATTTGCCTAGCGGTTGGCCTCTCTCCGCTTAGTGACCTGCTGTGGCAGGCGGGCTGCCAGATGCAATATGTGCCGGAGCTTGGTGGCGCGGTGGCTCTCCGCGATAGTATGCTTTGCACTACTAACCGCCACATCTACATAGCAGGCGATGTGGCCGGAGTGGAAGAGGCCAGCAGCGCTATGGTCGAGGGGCAGGTAGCAGGGCTGGGCGCAGCCCTAAGTTTGGGGCTGGGTGGCGATGCAGCAGAGGCTCTGCTGGCAGACGCTAAAGCCCAGTTGGCTGCTTTGCGTTCCGGCCCAGTAGGCGAAAAGATTCGCCTGGGGCTGGCAGTGGCGGAGAAAGGGGTGGCATCGGATGCTTAAGAACACCGGAATCCCAACCAGGGACGATTTGAAGCAGATTTATCCGAGTGCAGAACGCTTGGCCCAAGGTCCAGTTGCTATTATCGAATGCTTTCAACGCATTCCCTGCAATCCTTGTGCTACTGCTTGCCGTCGGGGCGCGATTTTACCCTTTGAAGATATTAACAACCGGCCGCAGCTGGCCGCCGAGCGCTGCAATGGCTGTGCGCTCTGCGTGGCCAGTTGCCCCGGCTTAGCCATTTTCGTACTAGACATGACCTACGACGATGACAATGCTTTACTGAAAATCCCTTATGAATTTTTGCCGTTGCCCAAAGTGGGGGCAACAGTAGCAGCTTTAAATCGTGCGGGAGAGAAAATCGGCACAGGCACTGTTATCCAGGTGCAAAACCCGCCAGTTTTTGACCGTACAGCTATCATTCACCTTGTGGTAACGAAGGACCTGGCTCATGAGGTGCGCAATATCATGGTGGAGGATGAAGCAAATGAAGCCTGATGAGAACACCATTATCTGCCGTTGTGAGGACTTGACGCTGGGCAAACTGCGCGAGCTGATAGCCGCAGGCTATACGACGCTAGATGAAATCAAGCGCATTTCGCGGGCCGGTATGGGGCCTTGCCAAGGGCGCACGTGTAGGGCTTTGATAGAACGAGAAATCGCCGTGATGACCGGTACGCCAATCAAAGAACAAGCGCCTGCTAAGTATCGGCAGCCAAGCAAGCCGGTTACGTTTTCAGCCATCCTGGGAGGTGAGCCGCATGAAAAAGACAGCTGATGCCGTAATCATTGGCGGTGGGGTTAACGGCGTTTCTATCGCCTATAACCTGGCTAAACGGGGTTTAACCAACGTTTGCGTTTTGGAGCGTAATTATTTGGCCAGTGGTTCTACTGGTCGCTGCGGCGCTGGCGTGCGGGCCCAATGGGGAACGGAGATGAACTTGCGCATGGCCATGGCGAGCGTGCGCATGTTCGAAACCATGAATGAGGAGCTAGCCTATGACGACGACATTGAGTTCAATCAGGGCGGCTACTTACTTCTGGCTTATACTGACGCGGGTTGGGAGCAGTTTAGAAAGAATGTGGTGTTGCAGAAGGCTCATGGGCTGTCTGTTGAGCTGCTAACACCTGAGGCTGCGCAGGAAGTAGTGCCCCATTTAAACACCGAGGGGCTATTAGGGGCAACCTTCTGCCCCACAGATGGGCACTGTAACCCCTTTAAGGTGACCGACGCCTATGCCAAAGCCGCCCGCCGTCTGGGCGTGGAGATCTACACCAATACGACAGTAACAGGCATTGCCAGGGAAGGGGATAGAATTAAGGGCGTGGAGACGACTGGTGGCTTCATCGCTACTCCGGTAGTGGTTAACGCTGCCGGGGGCTACTCGCAGGATATTGCGGCCATGGTAGATCTCGATATTCCTACCTATTCGGAGCGGCATCAGATTTTAATTACAGAGCCAGTGGAGCAGATGCAGCGGCCCATGGTGATGTCTTTCCATCATAATCTGTATTGCCAGCAGACACCGCATGGTAGCTTTCTGATGGGCCTCGGAGACCCAACGGAAAAACCGGGTCGTAATACGGAAGCCAGCTGGCAGTTTCTACAGGAGATGGCAGAGAAGATAACTTGGTTGTTGCCACCCTTACGGGATATCCGGGTGGTGCGCCAGTGGGCAGGCTTGTACAATATGACGCCAGACGCCACGCCCATCCTGGGCCCGGTGGAACAGGTGTCAGGCTTTTACTTGGCGGTCGGTTTTAGTGGCCATGGTTTCATGCTAGCGCCAGCAGTGGGCGTGCTCCTGGCCGAAAGCATTTTGGGCCAGGAGACGGAGATTCCCATTGGCCCCATGGGGCTGGGGCGCTTCGCCCGCGGAGAGCTGTTCA
Source organism: uncultured Bacillota bacterium (assembly GCA_937874815.1). GTDB lineage: Bacteria > Bacillota > UBA994 > UBA5500 > UBA5500 > UBA5500. The sequence goes on from CALNBW010000039.1 coordinate 9,019, forward strand.
AGGAGCCATCTGTTGTCTAGTGGTGGGTATCATGGAATGCAAGCAAAAGGAGGGGCACCTAGGAGAACGGGAAAAGGCTACGGTCATACTAGAGCGCTGTAGCCAGGCACCGTTGGAATGAGCTCAGTTCCAGATGTGCTCTCACCATGTCTTGCGACATGGTTGCCGCACGAATTGGGGAAACGCATTGCTGTGCAATGCGCCTGCAAAGGGGTGCGACGGCACTCGCATGTGGTCATAGACCTGAAATACGTCTGACTACAAGCACATCAGTCTATCAAGGGGAGCAGTATTTACAAGCTCGGCCTATCGTCGCCCCTATTCCTTTGCTCCCTCGCTCCTTGATTTATGGCTCCAATGCGCTTTCTGTATGACACGCAGCCTTTGCAAGTCTTGGGCTCACCTGTCATTAATACAGGTTTGTCGCAAAATGTGTTTGCCACAGCCCTCCGACCGCGCAAGGGAAGGTCGTTGGTCCTGCGAGGAACGCATTGGGGCCTCAAATATAGGGTGCTTAGACATCGACGGTTAAAAGCGGCC
>CALNBW010000040.1 GCA_937874815.1 uncultured Bacillota bacterium
GGACAGGGGACGGAGTTTTGTCCCGCACCGCCTCAAGGCGGGTGGGACAAAACTCCGTCCCCTGTCCTGCCCTCTTGTATTAGCTACGCAGGGATATGCCACTCCCTGGCCGCATCGCCAGCATAAAGGGATTACGTTCGAGGCGCTGGCCCCAGAATTGTTGCGCTGCGTAAGCGGCGGCCTGTAGATGGCGATGGACCTCGCGCGGCTCTAGATAGACCGCCAGGCGGTAGCCACAGTGGAGGCGGATATAGACCGGAGCAGGTTGCTTCGGCTCGGCTTGTCCTACCTCCGCTATGGCTTCAATGGCAACGTAGCCATAGGCTGCATCGCCGCTAATCATGGGCTGCCGCAGTTTTAGCGGGGCAAACATGCGGTAGAAATCGGCTGGCCAGGGTAAAAGATTGCGCTGGTTAAGTAGTGTTCGATACTCTTGGCGGTAGGACCGCCAGTCAAAACTATAGATGCGCCAGATCTGCTTCAGGCAGCTGTCAATGGTCCTGGTTTGTAGGATTTTTTGTCCATCGTTAAGTATGAGGAGAGTGCTGTCTCCCTCGGCGGTATAAACGGGGACGATAGCGATTATGCGGTTAACAACGTCTTTCAGGTTTTGCTGCATCTTAGCGTTCCTCCTTCTCTTACTAGCAACATCTAGTCTAAGAAAAGTCTAAGATAGCAAAGTTGCCTTAGGGTAACGCTAAGTTGCAGACGGATTGTAACTCAGTAGCAATTAGGGACCCATATACTTATACGGTAACACTGGCCGGAAGGCGTAGCCGATACCGCGCCGATTATGAATTAAGTCGCGGCTGGGCAATTTCTTGCGAAGGCGCGCGATCGGCGCTTTCAGATTGACCACACCTAGCTCATCGCCATAGGGCTGTTCACTAATACCCCGATAGATGGCCGCTTCGCTGAAGTAGCGTTCTGGCTGACTGGCTAGAAACAGCAGAATCTTAAGCTCTTGCGGAAAGAGGGGTAACAGCTGCTCCTGATAGCGCACTTCCAGGCGCAAAGCATCAATCACTAATATGGGCGCTGTTTCCCTCACCAACCACGGGTGCGTATTGTCGGTGAGGGGTTGCAGTTCCACACGCTGGAGCCACTTGCAGGTTGACGCCAGATCTAGGGCAGTAATGCTCGGCAGTTCGTGGCTACCGACTACGCAGCCCAGCTTCTGCCATACGGGTTGTACATAACCCTCATCCCCGATACTGCGCAGCAGATTAAGGAAAGAAATGCACCAGTCGCGAGGCGCTAGGTGCATGTCATCAATCAGTAGTATGATACCGCGGGTTGAAACCGTAAGTATTTGTAGCAAAGCGCGCCGTAGACTGAGGGCATCGTCGGCAGTGCCCGTGGCCTGGGGAACCAGTTCGGTTAAGCGGGCCGCTACTTCAGCATAGCATTGGGCAGGGCTTAGTGCGGCTAGGTCGCGACCACTAAGAAAACAGCTGGCCAGGCCGTATTCTGTTTGTAGCGATCTGGCCAGCCCCAAAAGTAGCGTGGTTAGCCCGCTATTGCGGGGTGCAGTAACTAACACTGGTTTATCAGCAGCTATTAAGTTCAGCACCTCCGCCTGCTTATCACCCAGAGTCAGTGGCAGGGGAGTGGCTGGCGCGCGCGGGCGCAACAGAGCTTTCAACTACATAACCTCCTTCGTGTTTGGTCCATATGCGAACACACGTTCTATCCGTTGTTTTTATTATACTCACATCCCAAGTTTTTGGCAAGCGCCCGCCACCCACGCGCCAGCCACGTGGACGGTCGCCTTGGCAGGCCGCGGCCCTGCGTTCTCCCTTTCATGTTTTGCGGCCCTTTGCTGCCGCGCGCGGAACACAAAGGGCCGGGCAATTTGGCATGAAAAACAGGCCATCTTGCCCAGCCCTTGCCCCTGCCATATTGCATTACAGGTACGAAGGTCAATTAGGAATTAAGCCAGGTGACATCTTGAGTTTGAGCCGCGCCGGTGCGCGGGACACCAGCGGCCTCCGAATACTACTTCAGTCTTTTGGTCTAGCTTCCATCCATTTGCCCCAAAGATATCCGATAAAGATTACCATGCCTAAGATATAACCTGGCCAGAGTAACCCGGGGTGAATGGATGACGCGATTCCCCCGATAACAACGCCGCAGCATGCAGCAAGCAGGAGGGCAAAGAGCCCGATCATCAGCCAGCATGCAACACGGGTTCCAATTAGGATTACAGACCAAAACGTCGCCAGCAGAATCACCCCCTGTAATCAATATTACGAGTAGGACGCCAAAACATTTCAACAACATCCCTCTTAATTTATTATTGCGTTTATCTATTCGCGATGCAACCGCAATAGCAACCACGAGGATGATCAGCCAGGAGGGGCCGGCAACTGGGGGG
>CALNBW010000041.1 GCA_937874815.1 uncultured Bacillota bacterium
CGGACAGGGTCCGACCCCTACAGCTTTCATCACTCTGTGCAGGTTATCACTCCCGGCATGTTCACCACCGTGCAAGACCTGGGCCGCAAAGGCTGGCAACGCGTCGGGGTACCGGTGGCTGGCGTCTTCGATCGGCTGGCCGCGCAAGCAGCCAACTGGTTAGTCGGCAACGCTAGTGACGCCGCCCTGCTGGAACTAACCTATTCAGGCCCGACTTTAGTTACCGATACTCCCCTGCAAGCTGCTATTACTGGCGGGCAGCTTGAGGCCACGCTAGCGGGCGAGCCGGTACCGCTATGGCAGTCTTTTCTCTGGCGACCAGGCCAGGAACTACGCCTAGGCAACCTCACTGGTGGGGCCCGTGCCTACTTAGCGATACAAGGTGGTTGGCAAGTGCCATTAGTGATGGGTAGTCGCTCTACCTACGTGCGAGCGGGCATCGGCGGTTTAGCTGGGCGGCAACTCCAGGCCGGCGATCAACTGCCAGTGCTCGCTACCAACGAAGCAGGGCCCCCACGGCGTTTGCCGCGCGCCTTTTGGCCCGAGCCAAGCAGCGAGATAGTGTTGCGCTTTGTTCCTGGTCCACAAACCGACTGTTTCGCCCCCGAGGCCGCTGAGCAACTCTGCGCCACTAGCTATAATGTTAGCCAGGCCGCAGACCGGATGGGGATTCGCCTTGAAGGGCCAGCCATCGCACCGCTGGAGCCAGACATTATTTCCGATGCTATCGCCTTGGGCTCGATTCAAATTCCACGGGATGGGCAGCCGATTATCATGGGGCCTGATCGCCAAACAACTGGGGGCTACCCCAAGCTCGGCACCGTCATCGGTCCCGATATAGGGTTATTAGCACAGGCCCGTCCAGGAGATACTGTCCGTTTTCAGGCGGTTGCTATTGCCGAGGCACAGCAGCTAGTAATAAAGCAAGCGGCCCGACTGCAGAAACTGCGCCAGCTGGTCGATAATAATAGCAGAGGACAAGAGCTATGCGTACATATAGGGCCCAATACCTACCATAGCTACGTGGAGGAAATCTGCAAATAAAGCAGGGGGTGTTATGATATGGGGCGTATCAGACCCCTGTGGAATGGTTTTCTTGATCTGTTATTTCCGCCAGCGCCCCGCTGCTTCTTTTGCCAGCGACAGCTTGCAGGGCAGACCCAATTTTGCCTCGACTGTCTGCATACTATTTCTCATCCCGAGGGTGAACTCTGCCGGCGCTGTGGCCGCCCCTGGCAGGGCCCCGCACCTTGCCCCCAGTGTGAAGGGAAAAATTGGACCTTTATTCAAGCCCGTAGCGTTGGCCCTTATCAGGGCGAACTGCGCTTGGCCGTGCACCGGCTCAAGTTCCGTAATCAACAGGCGGGTGCCCGGATACTGGCCCAGCTGATGTTCCAGTCCATCGAGGCTAGCTGGTGGCCCGAACTTGATGGTATCGTACCAGTGCCGCTCCACCCAGAGCGTTTACGGCAACGGGGCTATAACCAGGCCGAACTGCTCGCCTATGAATTGAGCTTACTCAGCCATCGGCCCATGCAGCTCTTGTTAGAGCGACAACATCCCACGCCAGCCCAGATTGGCCTGAGCCAACAGCAGCGGCGCTTAAACATGCAAGGGGCTTTCCGTGTGGCCCCCGGCAGGCAACAACAACTGCAGGGCAAGCGCCTACTCTTGGTGGATGATGTACTGACAACAGGCAGCACCCTTGATGCCTGTGCCCGCACCCTGCGCCAGGCGGGTTGCCAAGAAGTGCGGGCTGTCACCGTTGCCATTACTAATATGGAGTAAATAAGGAGAGATCAAGATGGATTTGAACGTAGCTAACTGCCCGCGTTGTGGCCGTATTTATGCCAAAACCCTACGAAATCTTTGTCCCGACTGTTTACGGGAAGAAGAAGAGCTCTATGAAATTGTCTATCGCTATTTGCGAGATAACCCCAAGTCTACAGTGCAGCAGGTGAGCGAGAATACCGGGGTACCCGAGGAGCGGATCTTAGGCTTCTTGCGGCAAGATCGCATCATGTCTTCCGAGTGGTCCCAGCTTACCTATCCCTGCGAACGCTGTGGTACCCAGATTAACACCGGGCGCTTCTGCGAAAGCTGCAACCAAGAGATGCAGCAATCCCTCGATTCCGCGGCCCGTAGTATTAAGGGAAAGAACGCCGATCAGCAGCGTAGTGGCTATCATATCGGGACGCGTCGACCGCGATAACGGCCATAAACTGGCAACTGGTAGGACTTTTAGCCCAATTATTCAATTGTGACTAGACGAATCAAGGAAATACGAGGTAATATATGGCTGATGGGTTTGTCGAGTTATGGCACTAATTGTCGAAGGATATTATCTCACCTTAAGGAGTACAAACAGATGGTCTACCGAAAGCCATTGGCTCATGTTTCCCCCGGCGTTTCCTTGGCCAAACCTATTACCGATACCGCCGGCAATACTCTTTTGCCGTCGGGCGTGGTGTTGAATGAATGTCTGTTATATCTGCTAAAACTGTGGGATGTAGAGAGCGTCACCATCAGTAGCGAGGTTGCTACTGCTGCTCCCAACCGCAGTTCCTTTGTGCTGTCAAATAATACATTTCAGCATGATCTACTGCAAGATATCCAGCTACTCGAGACTGCAATCAGTAGTGATAAGTGCTTTTCCATAGAAGCGTTGGCAGCGCAACTGCGCTCTGCCGTAACTGAGCTTAGCCGCCAACCCCGGTTGGGCCACTGCTTGGCCGCGCTGCAGACACTAGATGACTATACTTATCTGCATTCCCTATCAACCGCGCTGATCTCCATGGGAATCGCGATCAAGATTGGGTGGCCGGCAGTAGCCACTGTGGAGCTGGGGCTAGCTGCCATCTTGCACGATATGGGCAAGACCCAGGTGCCAGGTGCAGTGCTGCAGAAGCCCGGACCGCTTTCAGTGTCGGAATGGCAGCTGATGCGCAAGCATCCCGAGTATGGCTGCGCTATGCTCAGTCGGCATGGCAATCTGAATTCCGCGGTACTGGAGGCCGTATTGCAGCATCACGAACGAATTGATGGCAGCGGCTATCCGCAGCGATTAACTGGTACGGCTATTAACGATCTGGCCCGGATTATCGCTATCGCTGATGTCTATGATGCCATGACCTCTGATCGTTGTTATCAACAAGCCAAGGCGGCCCACGTAGCAGTGGAGGAGATCCTAACCAACGAGCAGCTTTTTGACCCCGCCTATGGCAAAACCCTGATCAGCATGCTTGACATCTTCCCGGTTGGCAGCCGAGTGCTGCTGGCCGATGGCGCTGAGGGCATTGTCGTGGGCTACCATCCCAACCATCCTACCCGCCCGCAGCTATTGTTAATCAAGGACCCCCAAGGTGCACCTTTAACCCCACCCGTGCCCTGCGACCTCGCCCGGCGCGATGACATATCGATCATCAAAACAGTGGCCAACTAAAAATCCCCCGGGGCTGTGCTGAAGGTTTTGGGGTAAGGTCGTTGGTCCTGCGTAAAGCGCATTGGGGCCTCAAATAAAAGGTGCTTAG
>CALNBW010000042.1 GCA_937874815.1 uncultured Bacillota bacterium
GGCAGAATTACCACCGGTGTCGGCCTTAGAGGCTAGCTCCGTGCAGGAGGAATTCGGCGATATTTTCTCCATTAAAGGGGAGATTGTGCCCCGCCCGATTACCCCCTTGGCTGAAGACATGTTCACTGCAATTGCCAAGATGGAGCAACTGGAGATAATCGAAAAGCAACTGCCTGGCCTGGATTGTGGCGCTTGTGGCGCTCCTAACTGCCGCGCTTTGGCAGAGGATATAGTAAGAGGAATAGCTAGTGAGAAGCATTGTGTGTTCAAAATGAAAGAGAAATGGATCTCTCAATAAAGGGGGCTAAGTGATGACTCTGGCTGAGATTGTACGCCAACTAGACTTGACCATATTGACCCCGTTGCCCGAGGTTGATCAGGAAGTTAGTAGCGGATATGCCTCGGATCTGCTGAGTGATGTTTTAGGAAAGGCTTCTGCCGGGGCCATTTGGGTTACCCTGCAGTGTCATCCTAATGTCATCGCCGTGGCTTCTCTGCTTAATCTGGCAGCTGTGCTAATTGTCGGTGGCAGCATGCCGGAAGAGACCACCCTAGCCCGCGCCCGCGAGGCCTCCGTTTCAGTGTTGGCCACGCGCTTATCAGCCTTCGAGATTGTTGGCCGTTTGTACCAACTGGGCATACGGGGCGATGCAGCATCATGCGTAGATGGCTAAAGATTGACCTGCACATTCATAGCGCCCTGTCTCCCTGTGCGCTGCCAGAAATGACTCCTAATAACATAGTCAATATGGCAGCCGTGCTCGGCTTAGATGTTATCGCCGTCACTGACCATCTGGCGGCAGATAACGTTATCCCGGTTTATAACTTGGCCAAGCGGAAAGGGATTTTGTGCGTGCCCGGTATTGAAGTTCAAACTAAAGAAGAAGTCCACATTCTATGCTACTTCCTAACCTGTGCAGCCTTGCTACAGTTTGCTGAGCATATCCTTTCGCTAGTGGACCATAACGTCAGTTTACCGCCCGCTATAGGCCAACAACTTATATTTAATGAGCAGGATGAAATCGTAGGGGAAAGAAAATTATTTTTACATCAATCAATTCCTTTATCAATAGAGGAAATTTGGCACTTGGCGGCGAATTATGGAGTATGCTGTCTGCCAGCACACTTAGATAGACCAGCTTTTGGGTTATTGGGCCAACTGGGCTTCATCCCTCCTGGGTTACCAGTGCAGGCAGTGGAAGCAACGATGCCGCAGGCGCAAGCGTTGGCGCGCAGTGGCAAATATCGCAGCGTTATTACCGCTTCGGATGCCCACTCGTTGGAGCAGATGGTTACTCCCGGGCATACGCGTTTACACTCCTCTCTGAACTCAGTTGCTAGTATCTGGGAGTGGCTGCAAGCCCCCCAGAATTCGCTCATGCGTACCTTTCAGTGCGATGTTTAAGGGAAGTGTCCCTTAACATAAGGGCCAGCTGGTAGCTGCTAGCTAGCCTAACCGAATAAGGGAAATGGCCAAGCGCCCAACATCTGGGCAGTCTTGGCTATTTGCTTGCTTGGGGAATGTGAACGATTTCACGTTCACAAACTATTTTGACGGAATGGAGGAAGAAAGGATGGAGGCAAACAAATGTTGCGGTTGCGCTCAACTGACCGATCCTCGCTATGAACAACTAGCGGAGTTGATTGAGCGCTACAAAACAAAGAAAGGGGCCCTGGTGCCACTGCTGCATGAGGCGCAGGAGATATTCGGCTACCTGCCAGAAGAGGTGCAACGGCGAGTGGCTGATGGACTGGGCATACCTTTAAGCGAGGTGTATGGAGTAGCTACTTTTTACTCGTTATTCTCTCTTAAGCCTCGGGGTAAGCACAAAATCGGCATTTGCCTAGGCACCGCCTGTTATGTACGCGGGTCCGGGGAAGTCTTGGCGGAACTAGAGAAAGAACTAGCCATCAAGGTGAACGATACCACTGCGGATGGCAAGTTCACTTTGGAGATTGCCCGCTGCATCGGTGCCTGCGGCTTGGCACCGGTCATGACCGTCGATGAAGATGTCTTTGGTCGTCTGACGCCAGATAGAATCAAGGAAATTCTGGCTAGATATTAAGCGATGAGAGATATTTCCCTGCATGTTCTTGATTTGGTACAAAACTCCCTGGCGGCTGAGGCGACGGATATCCAGATTACGCTCGACGAAGACCTAGAGCAGAACCTGCTTTGTCTCACCATACGCGATAATGGCCGCGGTATGTCGGCTGAGCAATGCCAGGCAGCTTTAGACCCTTTCTATACCACTCGGACCCCCCGCAACGTTGGCTTAGGTTTATCTTTGTTGCAGGCAGCAACAGAAAGGGCCGGTGGGCAGTTACAGCTCTATTCCCAGCTAGGTAAAGGCACTACGGTTGTAGCTAGTTTTGTGTATGACAACGTGGATAGGCCTCCTATAGGAGATATGTCTTTGACCTTGACGAGCATCATAGCACTCAACGAGCAGTGCCAGTTCACCTATCAGCATCGCCGGGGTGAACGGGGGTTCACTCTGAGTAGCCAGGAATTGCGTCAGGAATTGGCAGGGATACCCCTCGATCACCCGCAAGTTGCGGCTTGGCTGAGGGATTATGTGCGGGAGCAAGAAAAAACACTGGAGGTGTAGTGGGTGAAGTCGTTAGAAGACCTCAGGAAACTCAGAGATTCGGCTCGCCAAACGTTGCATCTAAGAGAAGGCGGAGAAAACATCCAGATAGTCATTGGCATGGGCACGTGTGGCATTGCGGCTGGCGCGCGCGAGACTTTAGCCGCCATTATGCAGGAGTTAAGGCAGCTAAACATCCCTAACGTGATTATTACCCAAACTGGCTGCGCTGGTTTGTGCGATAAGGAGCCGCTGATCGACATTATTCTGCCAGGGGAGCCTCGCGTTACCTATGGCAAAGTGGATGCCGAAAGAGCCCATGAGATCATAGTCGAGCATGTGCTCAACAAACGCGTTGTCAGCAAGTGGGTAGTGGAGAGATAAATTAGCTAGGTGCGATAGCACTATCATTGGTAGCTAAAACAAGGAGGTATTGGATGTATGGCTTTTTACCGGGCTCAAGTTCTCGTCTGTGGCGGCGCCGGTTGCATATCTTCCGGGTGCAAGGCTGTTCATCAAGCTCTTATTGATGAAATAGAGAAGGCGGGGATTAGCGACGAAGTAAAAGTAATCGAGACCGGCTGTATCGGCACTTGCGAGCTTGGTCCCGTCCTAGTGGTTTATCCGGATGGTACGTTCTATCAGCGAGTAAAGCCAGAGGATGTTTATACTGTCGTTCAAGAACATCTACTCAAAGGGCGCATCGTGCCCCGTTTACTCTACCGGGATCCGTTAACTGAGAAAGCGATACCAGAGTACACTAAGATTGGTTTTTTTGCGGGCCAAACGCGTATTGCGCTCCGCAATACGGGAATTATTGACCCCCGAGTCATCGACGAGTATATAGCACGTGATGGTTATGCCGCGTTGGGCAAGGCTCTTACGGAAATGACGCCAACGCAAGTGGTCGATGAACTGGAGAAGTCCGGCCTACGAGGGCGCGGTGGCGCTGGGTTTAACACCGGGCTGAAATGGCGCTTTACTGCTCGCACGTCAGCCGCTGAGAAATATGTGGTATGCAATGCGGACGAAGGCGACCCGGGTGCCTTTATGGACCGCAGTGTACTTGAGGGTGACCCCCATTCCATCATAGAAGCCATGGCCCTTGCCGGCTATGCTATCGGTTCCTCTCAAGGCTTTGTCTACGTCAGGGCCGAATACCCCCTGGCAGTGGCCAACTTGCAGCAC
>CALNBW010000043.1 GCA_937874815.1 uncultured Bacillota bacterium
CCGCCATAATGAGCTCTACCGCAAGCGTTACACAACGGATGGTACCTTCATTGATGAACACTACATCACCGAAAACCATGCCCTAATGATGTATATACCTTTCCTGTCAGAAGCAAAAGAACGGAGCACTTGCTGAGTGAAAGTGAACAGGGCAAGACCCAGCAATGCCTTCAAGTGGCAGGCTGGGTCTTGCTTCTTTTGCCAGGCGGGTTATTTTGTCCCCGCTTCAGTGGGAACAAATAGAGATAATTCGCTAAGGAACTTATCCGCTTCGCGCCTGATGTGGTCGGCTAGTAAGGGGGAAGGAATGATGCTCAAGACTTGGCAGGTCAGCAACAACTCATATGCCGCTGCCTTGAAATCGCGAAGCTCTTTTGTTCGCTGAATGACTTCCTCAGTGAACCTTCTAACAGTATTGAATGAGCGAGGGTTGGCGCTACCCATTGATTCTAGCTCATTTGCTGTCTCCAGCAGGCGTGAAAAGGTGAAGATGAACTCTTCCGCTTGCCTAATAAGCGTGCGCTCCGATGGGTCTAGCAAATGGCGTACAAACTCTACGTGCTCCTTCATTACCCGCAACCAAAACGCGTGCTCCTGTAATAGCGCCTGCAAACGATTCTCTGGCTCAGGCCTGCTTAACAGATGGAGAAACCGCTTTGCCTCTCTGGTAATATGATCGACTAGCAAGGGGAAAAGCGCGTTTCCAGGCAAGTTGCAGGCCAGTAATAGCCTCAGTAACCTTTCCTTGAAGTTGATCAAAGCAACGAGTGATCGCTCAAGATGCCGCAGCAATTTGCCGTTTAGGCGGTCAATCCTCTCTAGCGCCCTTTCTAGCCTGGCGAAGACTTCATTAAACCTTGTTGCCTCTTCCCGCAAATCTGGGCGGTCTGCTGGCAACCCCAGCAGAATAAAAAGGGCGTGCTCTTTCATAATCCTTGTCCAAAAACGGGCTTCCTGCAGTAGGGACTCATCCAAATCTGGGGGGATAGACTCTAGGAGTTCCCGATCCTCTTCTAGGAGCTCCTGTTCATCAAACAGTAGGTCCTCGTGCTCCTGATATGGCATCAGTCGCCCTCCTTTTTGTAATCGTATTGGCAGTATGGCCAGTCGTTACATCATACGGGGCCACCCCCCCTTGGGGTGCATGTCTCTGATATTCACTTACCACAGCGATTAACACGTGAGACTTACGAACCCGATACCCCGCAGAAACTGGCATTGATTGTCGGGTAGTGAGCCGTAAATTTTGTTATCCTTTACCTAAGGAGGTGAGGGCTATGGATCCTCTGCAGCGGATGAACTGCGCGTTAGCCTACATTGAAGCGAATCTGACTGGGGAAATCGACTTTCAGGAAGTAGCCAGGCTAAGCTGTTGTTCTGAGTATCATTTCAGACGCATGTTTTCTTTCCTGTCGGGCATATCTCTGTCGGAGTACATCCGACGTCGTCAGCTTACGCTTGCAGCCTTAGAACTCTACAATAACGATGTCCGTGTGCTTGATGTAGCGCTCAAGTATGGCTACAGCTCTCCCGATGCGTTTGCCCGTGCGTTCCAAATTCTGCACGGGATAACCCCTTCCGAGGCTAGGGTTCAGGGCAAGCAGCTCAAGTCCTACCCCCGCCTTACTTTTCAGTTAGCCATTATGGGAGGTGACGAAATGAACTACCGTATAGTTGAGAAAAGAGCATTTAGGATTGTTGGTCTTATGCAAAGGGTGCCGATTCAATTCACAGGTGTCAATCCTGAGATTGCCGCAATGTACCAGCAGTTGACGCCTGAAATGATATCTCAGTTGAAAGCCCTCGCGAATACCGAGCCGGTGGGGATGATTAGTGCTTCTACCAACTTCTCGGAAGGACGTATGGAAGCGAAAGGCGAACTGGATCATTACGTTGGTGTAGCTACAACCGAGCCATGCCCCGCGGGCCTTGCTCGACTAGAGGTCCCTCCTACCACTTGGGCAGTGTTCACAGTTATAGGGACCTTTCCCGAAGCACTGCAATCTACTTGGGGCCGCATCTATTCCGAATGGTTTCCATCGACTACTTATGAGGCAGCCGAAGGACCAGAAATATTGTGGAATGAAAGCCCTGACACAAGCTCCCCCGCTTATAGGAGTGAAATCTGGATTCCAGTGAGGCAACGTCAGGAAATTGCTGAGTTAGAACAGAACTAGACCCAGCCTAGGCCTCTAGGGGCAGGCTGGGTCTAGCTTCACGCTCCGTTTTATCTGTTTAGACGGCTCTTGCGAGCTCCAGGGCAAGGTTTTATCGTCTCTTCTGACTAGCCAAGGCGACCGTCCCCGTCGCTGTCCCCGTGGCTGCTTTCTTCTCAAGCCGCTTTAGCCGATGTTCTAGCTCGGCTGCTTTCTGAGACTTGGTTCGCCAAGCCAAGGCCAGGGCGCGGCGAGTGACTTGTTGGGCGGCGGCTAAATCTTTCTGGCGGTGTTCATAGTTTGGCCAACTCTTCATAGCAGAGCAAATCATCGCTGGCGAGCTCCAGGAGCTGCTTCCAAAGAGCACAGGCTCTTTCATAATTTCCTAAGCGCTTGCAGATTAGGGCGCTGGTGCGAAGGATTCTGATGCGCTGCTCTCTGTCGTGACAGATTTCTCTGGCCGCGTCTAGGTAAAGGAGGCTCTGGCTATAGTGGCCACCGTTCAGTGCCAGATACCCCAAAGCTTCGGCTTCCCAGGGGCAATTACATTCTCCTGGTTCTAATTCAACAACAGAGTGCAGGCGATAAAGTAGAGTAGCCATAGAGACAATGTCCAGGATATTGTGCTCCAAGATGCCTACAAGCAACTCACCCCTGCCGGTCTGCAGAAACTCA
>CALNBW010000044.1 GCA_937874815.1 uncultured Bacillota bacterium
AGCATTTCCATCTAGACCTAGAAACCCTATCCGACTTGGAGCAGCACATTGCTGACAAGACGGCTGCCAATGAGCTCGTCGGCTGGGCCTTACTCGGCTGGTGTGGCGATGAGGCCTGCGAGGCCCAAATCAAGGAGACTACCAAGTTCACTTCCCGCAACATCCCCTTCGACCCGCCGGCACACAAGGCCACTTGCGCTGTCTGCGGCAAGCCCGCCGAGCACACCGTCTGGTTCGCGCGCGCCTACTAGGACAGGGGGACGGAGTTTTCGCCTGCAAGTAACTTCCATGAAGGTCAAAGGGGCTGTCGCAAATAGCTCGGGCCGAGGGGTACTGCTCGGCATGTGACTCCCGCGACATCTTAAGAATTGTGGCAGCGAATTGCTACCGCAATTCACCAGCTGACACCAATCGTGCCTACGCAGGACGCCATCGGCCCCTTACCATCTTCATACCCTATTCATATTGCCACATTCCTGTATACTCTAGAATTGCAGGTACCAAAATAGCGCTTGTTCTTTCTTATACGCGGAATTCCCATACAGCATCACATCGACACCTCCTAGCTGAAAACCACACCTCTTATAGAACCTGCAAGCAGTTAGGTTAATATCTTGGGTCTCCAGCATCAAACCTGGCATTCCGCCGGCCTTGGCCCATTGTATGGCTGCGGCTATCAATTTCTTGCCAATACCCCTAGCCCGATAATCTCTAGCCACACTAATATCCTCGATGAAGCCATACTGGTTCCAATTCCGCCTCAGACAAATCTGGCCCACGCACTGGCGGTCTAGATATGCTAGGAAAACGCACCTATCCGGGTTGTTAATGTACTGACTGAAATCTAGTTGCTCATCTGGATAGCACTTTTCATAGGGTGTTGGGAAGATTTCCTCTGTCCACGCCCATTGGCCATCCGCGAAAGCAGCCTTAACCCGGCCAACTATCAGAAACGGCTGGTTAGATTTGTTCACGGTGCTCAGCTGCCCCCAAGTCAACGGCAGGATTTGGACGGAGTCACCTGTCGCCATGTCAATATCGTGCTGCACGCTGACTACATTTCTGGGCTGGTAGCAGTAGATGATTTCTGGATCATCTTCATCCAACTGGTCAATCCAGCCGCAACGCTTGAAGCCACATTTCTCAAGTAGCTTTTGCATGGGTAGATTTGAGGAATTGGTTGAAGTGAATAAGCGCTCTTCCCCGCATTGTTGCTGTACAGCGCAGAGCAGCATCTCGCCCAGCCCTTTACGGCGGTATCCTTGCTCGACAATCAGGAGTTCAAGAAAGTGCTTGCCATAAAAGTTGTTGCTGAGCAGACTAAAAGCGACGATTTTCTGTCTGATTGTAATTACATGGACTAAGCCGTTCTCAACTCCCTGGCAAATCTGCCCTGCCCTGGATCTTGAGCCAACAACGCTTTCATCTAGACTGATAATCTCCTCACACTGAGATAGCGCGGCTTGTTGTATGCGAACGCTGCAAAGCTCGCCCATATAGTTGCCTTCCCGTAAAGTAGGTTCTACGACTAATGTGTCCGAATGCCCCGTTATAGGGCAGAGCCGAAACCAGTATTTGCCTGGTCCAAGTATCCGTCCCTGCGGTCCATATTACTGTTGCTGGTCTTTATCCTCCAACCGCTTTGCCTCGGCTGCCTCATATACCGCTAGTTTCTGCTTGGCTTCATCAAGAGATTTAGTCAACTGTCGCACTTGGCTGCGGGCCTTGCCTCCTCTCAACCAAGACCAGACCCAGCCGATAAGCAAGCCAAGTAAAAGTGAAGCTAAAATAACCAACGCTTGGACGGTAGTAAACGACCAGCCTAAGAAGCTGATCGAGACCGCTTGCGAGTTTTGTACGGCGAACATGACTACTGCAAACAGTAGCAGAAACATTAATATTACCATCGTTAGCCTCCTTGCTCGAATGCCCCCAACATTACTTTGTTGCCCCTAATCCAAACGATTTAAGATCTACCTCCAAAATTCCCTGCTGCCCCATGTCCAGACTTTCAGAGACTCGCCCCTCATGAAAAACATAACACCCACCGTTAGCTCGAGAGGCATCGTCAACGAAGCTATTGCACATAAGTACAGGGGTGGCAAGAGGTTCAACCTGTTGCGCATAATCGGCTACCTGATGCTTCAGCCAATCCTCAACTGAAAAATCCACATACAGCGGCCAAAGAATCACATCCGCATGCAAGAGGCGCATGGCCTCTATATTTTCATCCTGCCATAGGTCGCCACAGATTGCCGTGGCAAAGCGTAGCCCGCCAAACTCGAACACATGAAAACCATCGCCCTCTTTGTATTCGGCCGTAGCAATAGGCTCCTTCCACCCCACCGATATCCTTCTATATAAATCTACTATCTCTCCCTTGCTACCAATAACAAGGTTGCTACTATACAGGGATCCATGATCATTTTCAATGAATCCAAATGATAGCGCGCAGTCATATTTCCTAGCCAACGCTACGATTCTCTGGATGGATGCGCTATCAAGCTCCAGTGCCCTGGTCTTGTCAATCTCATAGTTCCATGACAAGCCTTCGAATCCTTGTAAGAAACTTTCGCCGAAGCAGAGCATATTACAGTTTTTGTTCTGCTTAAGATATGTCTCCAGCACCATGATCTGATGGTCGATGTCATTGTCTTTCATCAAGGCCGACACTAATCCGATGATCACAAACTACACCGCCCTTACAGAATTGGAAATCGGCAACCCAGTTATTCCCTGGCACATGTGTACGTCCCCGCGGTCCACCTGCGGTCCAGCAGTGGCTATAGTTCTTTTATCATCTTATACTGTGTAATTTTGTAGCCGAGCTTCTGATTCAGCTGCACCATGCCCGTATTACGGGCACTCACTGTGGTGACAATCCTCTTAGCGCTGGTTTCTGCCTTAGCCCAATCTTCCAGCATAAGCTTTAGCTTAGTAGCTATTCCTTGTCCCCTGTATTCAGGTTTTGTCCACAACGAGATGATGTTGAGAACTTCTTTGACCTGCTCATGGACTTCGCTCCACAAAAAGGCCACAATCTCGCCGTCGCTCTCGGCGACAAAGCACGCAAACTCCCCTGTTTTATGCTTCTTCTCCAAACGTACAAATGATTCTTCAACTTCTATGGGGTCCACTACATAATCATCTATCCAAGCCGCTGGTAATGACTCATGTACTTCCGCGATGAGCTCAAATGCTGCCAAGTCTTCTGGTCCCAACTTCCTAACAGTGTAATCTAACATAAGCAACCACCTTCCAAGATAATGCTATTACCACAATAACGTATGGTCTTACTATAACTGCTTGTCCAAGCTAAGAACGGCTCCTGCTAACCGATGCCAATGTCTTGCTACAAACTCGGCAGAACCTTGCAGATAAAACGCGGCGTCCGTTGGTAGTTGTTTGCCCAGATACTCTACTCCTTGCTGTTGCAGGTCATTCCAGTCAGTCGGTTGCTCTAAAAGGGCCAGGAAAACAGCTACGGGCATGAACAGCAAGCCAGGGATCTCACTAGACGGGTACGGTTGCTGAGATAGCATAGCTTCATATACTGCATTAACATAGTCACGGTCGTAAGGATTCCCACAATCATCACGCAGAGTTACTTGCCGTTGCCAAACAAGTAAGGGAGCAGGCTCTTCTGCAAGCTTTCCCGAGAAATCTCTTTCCTCAAGAACATCATTGCTGGAAAGCAGAAGAGTTGATTGGGCACCCTGAATACTAATAGCAACAGATGCTTCCTCCCTCGCTTCTCGCGCTACAGCTGCTAGCAAAGTCTCCCCTGGTTCCATTCCGCCGCCAATGCCAATCACCGGTATGCTCACTCCCGCCTCGTTGCTGCTCCAATACTTCTCCTGTGCCAGCGCCCAGACTAATCTCCCTTGATACCACGCCACCAGTCCTGTGCTGATACGTGCAGTTGGTGGATAGGTTAAAAAGTTGAGTAATCCCATGTTACTAGCCCCCAGTTCTAATTCCTCTATACTCAAAAGCCTATCACCATCGCAGCTTAGGCATAGAATATAGAGCATTTTATCAACGATATTGCAGAAGTCTTCATTTCGAAATAACTGCTCTTGCGTCCCCGCCGCAAATACCCCCAGCCCTTTGTGGGGCTGCTAGGATATCCCCCCTCAGGGGAGAATCTCCAGCTCCTGGCTTGGAAGACACCTGCGCCCTAGAATGTAATCGTAGCTAATCTTGTTCGGAGTAATCCAGCCCAGCGGGCGGTAAGATGTCTGCCCCTGAGCTTCTAGCAGAACCCTTTTCTGACCAGTGGCGACGTCTAGAAGAACTAAGTCGGCAGTATAGCTAGGAACGAAATCAGCCGGAAGGGTTATACCACTGGGTGTAGCTAGTAGCAATTGACTAATATCAGGGGCCCAGTAGGCCAGAGTATAGACGGGCGAGTCAAGTACCACCTGCCGCTCGGGGAAACTCAGCACCTTAAGATTGGTCTCCTGGCCAAGTCCTTCATGAATACTTAAGTAACGATCATCGGGCGACCAAGCAAGATGATGCAGCTGATTGAAGCCACCAGGGCGCACGCTAGTTAATAGCTGGGGTCTGGCCTCAGGCAACTGCCAAATGTAGCAGTCAGACGCTGTCAAGAATGCTACCGCTGACTGATCCTTGCGCCAGGTGATGGAGCATAGCCCGGCCATCTGTAATTTCTCGTTTAGGATAGCTGCCAGATTAGTACTGCTAAGTTCTGCCTCTGTTAGAACGGGAATTGCAGGATGCAAAGTCACTTCTCCCACATGATAGAACAAATTGTCTGCGGTCCTAATGGATTCGAATCCCTGCCTATCCCCAAAAAAACGCCGCCTATAAACCGCACGGCCAAGACTGTCCCAAGAGTAAGGCACATATTCGTATTCCCCGGTGGAGCTTGCCAGCGTCTGCATGATCCCAGCTTCGGCATCAAAAACGGCTAAATCGGTTCCGTATTCAGGTTCGCGAAAGAATAATTCTACATCCTTATTCGGCAATCCCACCAAGAGCAGATTCCGCTCGGGTGCCCAGACACCACAACCGGTTATCTCTAAAGATGTAACTAGCTGTCCCCTCGTTGCATCAATAACATAGCAGCAGCGCAAGGAGCAAGAGCCTGAATCCAACCAGAAGAAGTGATCGTCGTACGACCAAGACATGGCGCTGGCGAATAGGGTATTGATCCCATCTATCTTTTTAGGTTCGGTATTCCCCGCCTTCCATAGGAAAAGCAATTCATTATTGAACATAAAGGCCACAGCTTGTTTATCATGCGACCAAGTGATTAGGCTAACGCACGCACTTTGTTTAAGGGCATCTTCCATAGCTCGTACTGCCATGCTACCAGCTGCAGTTTCCATACTAACACTCGGTAGCTCTAACTTTATCCCAGCTTGCGACTTAGCTTTGATGATGATTTCAGTTGATGCCCCACCAGCAACCTTGCCTGGCACTACTACTTCACGTTCCAACGTCGGCGGCACTTGGCTCATATCCCACGTTACCTCACGCTGCTCTTGCTGACCGTTGCTCAGCTCAACCTCTACTTTCGCCGGCAACCTCTGTTCAGACATTGGCGTGCCCGCTAGCACTTCGAGAGGCACCAGACTTTCCACATGCTTGACAGTTAGCGTGGAAGTACAGCCACCTAAGGTAGTAACCCCCATAAGTAAGCTCGCACAACAAACCAACGCTAGCCATAACTGGTTGCCGTTCTTCATTCATACAACACCTCCCTTCCCAGAAACTATGCCCAGTTATTCCCTGGTAGAGTACAGGGCTGGGGATACCAGCCCCTCCGCAGAGGGTACTTCTGTCGATACGCTTCTACGCAGAGATTTCGCCCTACGCAGGTATCCTAGCTACGGGGCGCCTTGGCGCTTACCCCGACTGAGCTTTCATCACTTAGATAATGCGTGCTTAACTGGGCACGCGCACATGTGTACGTCCCCGCAGCCCACCCTCAATCTAAAAGACATCCACGCGCCAGATTATGGAGTAACCCTTAGCCCATTTGCGAATCTCCTCAACTTGTTGGGCTGTCTCCACAAACACAAGGTTTCGCCCCCATAATGTTCACTGCGAAAAACATCCTTGTTGTTTCTCCTTAAGGCCAAGGAAAACCACTTAATATAGCCCTTCGGGTCTAGGTAATTGGTCAATACCTCTTGCTCTAAAGCATGCGTTACCTGCCCTCTAAAAACAATACATCAAACGCCATTCAGACTACCTCCAAGCAACGCTAAAATATAAGCTGAGTCTTGATGTTATAACATTATTCGCCATGAATTGGCGGTTTTCCTACTCAGCTATCCAGCGCAAATGCTGATAGCCCTTAGAACTCTTCACCGGTTCGGCAGCAGGGATAGGCGGAGGCATCGCTTATCGAGCAGAAAGAAACACCCGCCTTTCGGCGGGTGCGCTTGGTTGCTAAGTAGCCTCATAGCCAGAATGTTTATTTCATATACTCTAGCAAAAATCGCTTAAGCAAGCCAGCATGGCGTCGAGGCAAGCTTGCACCTGCGCCTTATCGGCTTGGGTACCCATATGCCCAAGGCGCCAAACTTTCCCCGCCAGAGGGCCATAGCTTCCAGCTATCTGCCAGCCATATTCCTGCAATAACCGTTGGCGATAAGCAGCATCAGGCACTCCCGCTGGCACTTCTATTGCGGTAACTGTATTCGCGGCATACTTAGCTTCGGGGTATAGCTTAAAGCCAGCGGCTTGTACGGCTTCGCGGGTAAATTAGCCCCCCTCAGCGTGCCGCTGATAAAGCGCCTCTCCTTCTTCCAGCGCCGCATCAAGAGCGGCATCAAAGGCATAGTGATCGTTTACGGGCTGAGTGTACGGGAAAGTCCCGTCCTTGAACCAGCTATCTCTCCAAGTCAACAAGTTCAGGTAGAGGCCCTTAGGTGCCTGTTTCCGTGCCAGCATGAAATCCCAAGCAGCCTGGGAAATACTCATGAAAGTAAGTCCAGGAGGGGCTGAGAGGGCCTTCTGCGAGCCGCCCAGCACAACATCCAAACCCCACTCATCTGCCAGCACCCGGTCGCCCCCACTAGAAGCCACTGCATCGACAATAGAAATGACACCGTGCTGCTTGAGGACTGGGCCTATTTCTGATACCGGGTTGAGCAGCCCCGCCGGGGTATCGCAATGCACTAAAGTAGCTACTCTAACATCTGGGTTTTGGCGCAATGCCTCTGTTACCTCATCTGCC
>CALNBW010000045.1 GCA_937874815.1 uncultured Bacillota bacterium
ATGGTCGCTACCGCATGGCCCTACTCAGTGGTCAGGCTCCGCGTGAAGAGGCTTCACGCTACATCGGTAGGGAAGCCAGGCGCCAGCATCATGCCCGCGAGCTGGCGAAGAAGCAGCAAGTTCTAGACCTGCTTACAGAAGAACGGGCTGCTCTGCAGATGGACGTAGCCGCTGCTGAGACGCGCCTAGCTCGTGCTAAACAAGAATATGCCGATTCACCAGCGCTTACGGCCTTAGAAGAGCAATGGCGTGGTCTTAGCAATGTGGCAGAGCAGTTACGGGTGCGCCAACAAGATGTCGAGCAAAAGCAAAAGCAACTTACCGAGGCTCATAACCAACTCATAGCAGCACGCAACCAGCTGCAGCATGCAGCCCTTGGCCTAAACTTAGAGGTAACCGATGCCGCCTGCAACCAAGCAGTAGCCGACATGCGGGCCTATACTTCGCACCTGCACAACCTGGAAATGAAGTGGCAGGCTAGCAGCCATACTCGCAATTTGATGCAGCAACAGCAGCAACAGTTGGCAGATGTGCAAGCTGATGTTGATGCGCTAAAGGGCGAGCTAAACGTGCTAGCCACCAACCTACGCCTCAGGGCGGCGGAGCTAAGCAGCATAGAACGACGCTTGCTCGAACTAAACGTGGAGGAAATACGCGCTCGCATTAGAACGGTCGAACTGCGGCTGCAGCAAATCCCTATGGCTAGAGATCAGGCTAACCGTGATGTCGCTCGCCTAGAAGAGGGTATGGCCAGAGGTCGCCAGGATAGGGAAAGCCTGGCCGCCCAAATGGTGGCGGCTAACCAAATAGAGCGATGCTGGCAACAGCTGTTTGCGGCTGAAATCACCTACGGCTATGCCCCCGAATCAACGGTAGCTAGCCTGCAGGCGCAAGCCAGTCAGATTAATAAAGATATGGGCCAGATGCTGCAGCAGGTTGATCCTAACCGGCCCTTAGAACGGCTGACCGAGTCATTCTATCGGGAGACGGCTCTGCTGGTGGAGTATCGTCCAGTTTTGGAAGAGCAAGAGGCAGATATTGCTTTGCCAGAAGCCGGCACCGACGAAAGTTCCCAGGCTTATCTAGCTGAGTTAGGAGGGTATTTAAGACGCAAGCGGCTAGTTCTGGAACATCTCGGTCGTAGGGCAGATATAGCACAAGTACTAGAAGCTCTGCAGCAAGATATCTTGATCCAGGTCCAGTTGCTTGGTGAAAAAGATCGCGAGCTATATGAGGAAATCATTTTGCATAGCGTGGGCGATATGATCAGGCAGCATATTGGGCGCGCGGAGCGCTGGGTGCAGAAAATTAGCCAGCTGATGGAACAGCGGGATAGCTCCAGCGGGTTAACGTTTTCTTTGCTCTGGCGGCCACGCACTGCGGAAAACGAAAGGGAACTAGACATAAAAGAGCTAGTTGACCTGCTGCGGCTCGACCCCAGCCTGCTCAAGGATAGCGACCTGTCGCAGATTACGGAGCACTTTCGTAGCCAGATAGATAGGGCTAAAGCGGAATTAGCTGAGCGTCAACAGGGCGAAACCTTTCAGTCCATCATCCAAGAGTTGCTCGATTATCGGCGTTGGTTCGACTTCAAGCTCTTATATCGGCGGGAAGGGGAGCCGAAACGCGAGCTGACTGATCGCGTCTTCTTCACTTTTAGCGGCGGTGAAAAGGCTATGGCCATGTATATTCCTCTTTTTTCTGCCGCCTACTCGCGCTACCAAGACGCTAGGGAAGATGCTCCGCGCTTGATTACCCTGGATGAAGCTTTTGCGGGAGTCGACGAGACCAATATTAGAGATATGTTCGCT
>CALNBW010000046.1 GCA_937874815.1 uncultured Bacillota bacterium
ATGCGGGAGAGCCTTCGATACGGAAATAGTGCACCATTTCCTCCAGCAGGTAGCCTTTTATCCTACAGGCACTTTAGTACGCCTCAGCACAGGCGTTATCGGGGTAGTGGTGGATGTGAACAAGCCTATTACCACCCGGCCAATTGTGCGGGCGCTTTATGATACAGAAGGCGAGGATTTGGGGTCCTATTACGAGCTCGATTTGAGTAAGAACAGTGATATCTCCATCATTGAAGTGATAGCAGATGATACGCGCCTGGCTTAGGCGCGTTTTTGCTTCTAAGCAGCCATTGGCAACCATAGTGTAGAAAAGGGGTGGTGCGGATGCGGCGTCGACTCAGATCTCACTTGGTGGCTATCTTAGTAACATTACTTATAGTTATCGGGTTGCCTCGGCTGCCAGCCATTTTCGGCCTGGGACTACCCAGTTGGTTTAGTCTTTTCTGGTTGCTTTTGGCGGTGTTAGTGCTCTTAGCCCATTTACAGCGCGCCCAGCTCTTGGGGCGGCGCTATCGTACTGCATCCAAACAGAAGCACAAGCAGCGCCGTCGTTCAGAAACATAAAAAAAGAAACCGAGCCACAGAGGCTCGGTTTTTTGTAAATCACTTGGTTACCAAAGAAAAACGAGTTGCCTGATGAACCCGAGCTAGTCATGCGCTACCACTGCGGCTGCTAACAAAGCTACTTCCTCTAGTGCCACTACTCAGCTCTGGCAATCTATTTCCTAACTGGTGCAGGATAACTTGACATCTGGTAGGTCCAGTTAACAGCTAGGGCGAGAGGTAGCCAGGCATAATAGCCACAGTCTAGTGTAGTTCTTTGCGAGCAACGGGCAATCGCTAGCGCATCATCTAGGACAAGTGCTCATCCTTTCTGCGCGAAGCCTCCGAGGTTAGTTGACGGGTTCGGGAGAGAAAGGCAGACCCTACGGCGCGAGCCGATTCACCCCACTGATTATTCCCCGTACGAGCCAGCGGCTCGATTCGGCTTGTGCCTTTAGTTTACATAACCGCCTTGAGGCTGTCAAAAGCACTTTTTGGCAACGTTATGTCAACAACTGCTAGCCAGCAAATTTAGGCAGCTCTTTAATAAACACTTGCTGCAGCTGTTAGCAGGAGATGAACGAGCCAGGCGAGAATGAGTACAGGAGTAAAGCGGGGTGACTTCATGACTACTGGATTTGTGCACTTACACGTGCATACAGAATATAGCTTGCTAGATGGGGCCGCCAGGATTAGCGATTTGATTCAACAGGCCAAAGAGCTCGGACAGCCAGCCATTGCGGTCACAGACCATGGCGTCATGTATGGCGTTATGGACTTCTATCAGGAAGCAAAGAAAGCCGGCATCAAGCCCTTGATTGGCTGCGAAGTATACGTGGCCACTAGAACGCGCTTTGACCGTCAGCCCAAATTAGATGACTGCCAGTATCACTTGGTTTTGCTTGCCGTTAACGAAACTGGCTATCACAACTTGATTAAGCTGGTTAGCCAAAGTTTCATTGACGGATTTTATTATCGTCCCCGGGTTGATTGGGAACTGCTGGAGCAACATAGCGAAGGTTTGATTGCCGCTAGCGCCTGTTTGGGCGGCCAGATTCCCAGTCTTTTAATGAGCGGCCTGTATGAAGAAGCAAAAGCCGTTGCTCTGCGCCTGCAGGCAATCTTCGGGCGGGAGAATTTCTTTCTGGAGTTGCAGGAGCATGGTTTGCCCGGGCAGCGTTCCGTAAATGAGGCCCTGGTAAGAATGTATCATGAAATAGGGGCCCCTTTAGTTATTACCAACGACGTTCATTACGTCAAGGCTGAAGACTACGAGGCCCATGATGTTTTGCTTTGTATCCAGACCGGCAAAACGGTGCACGACGAGAACCGCATGCGTTTTGTGCCCCAGTTTCATCTGAAAACGGCGCAGGAACTGGCCGGCATGTTCAGCTATCTAGAGCCGGAGATAGTAGCTCAAGCTATGGCAAATACGGTTGCTATTGCCGAGCGTTGCCAGGTAGATTTCGAGTTTGGTGTTTCCCGCCTGCCAGTGTATGAGGTGCCGGAGGGTTTTACGCCTGAAACCTACCTGCGGCACCAAGTAACTACCCGTCTGCCCACTCGTTATCCCCATCCCAGCCAAGAAGTCAAGGAGCGGGTTGAATACGAGCTTTCAGTTATTGAAGGCATGGTGTTTGCCAGCTACTTCCTAATCGTAGCCGATTTTATTGACTTTGCGCGTAAACAGAAGATCCCCGTTGGCATCGGGCGCGGTTCTGGCGCTGCTAGCGTAGTGGCCTATATTTTGGGCATTACTGGCCTCGACCCGTTGCCCTATAACCTTATTTTTGAGCGCTTTTTGAATGTGGAGCGCGTTAGCCTGCCGGACTTTGATACCGATTTTTGTAATGAGCGGCGGGGCGAAGTGATTGACTATGTGGCCCGCAAATATGGCACTGAGAATGTTAGCCAGATTATCACCTTCGGGACCTTGCGCGCCAAGGCGGCTATTCGGGACGTGGCCCGGGCCTTGGGGTTGAGCTTTCAAGAAGGTGACCATGTGGCCAAACTCATACCTAGCAAACTCGGCATCACTATCAGCGAAGCCTTGGAGCAGGTTCCCGAGCTGCAGTTGGCCTATGAGCAGGAGCCTCAGACGAGGAAGCTAATTGATATCGGACGAGCATTGGAGGGGCTACCCCGCCATGCCTCCGTACACGCTGCGGCCGTGGTTATTTCGCCCGAGCCGTTAGCCAACGTAGTGCCGTTAGCCAAGAATGGTGATGTGATTACTACCCAGTTCCCCATGGCCACAATTGAGCAATTAGGCCTGCTCAAAATGGACTTCTTGGGGTTAACGACTTTAACGATTATCAATGACGCCCTGAAAGAAATCGAACGCAACTACGGTATTACCATTGACCTAGATCAGCAAGATTTTAGCGACCCCAGTGTCTATGAGTTGTTGAGTAGTGGTGAGACTCTCGGTATCTTCCAGCTTGAAGGCGGGGGCATGCGGGATTTCATTCGGCAGTTGAAGCCAACCTCTTTCGAGGACATTATTGCTGGTATTTCTTTATTCCGCCCGGGCCCCATGGACCAGATTCCTAAGTACATTGAGAACAAGCATAACCCGGCGAAGATCAAGTATGCCCACCCCCTGTTGGAGCCTATTTTGAATGTTTCTTACGGCTGCCTAGTTTATCAGGAGCAGGTGCAACAAATCGCTCGCAGTATGGCCGGTTACTCTTTGGGGCGGGCCGACATCTTGCGCAGAGCCATGGGCAAGAAGAAACCAGAAGTGATGGAGCAGGAGCGCCAAATGTTTGTGCATGGCCTAGTTGATGAAACCGGGCAGGTTGTAATTCCTGGTGCCCAGCGCTTAGGCGTGCCAGAAGACGTGGCCGACCGCGTTTTCGATGAAATGGCCGAGTTTGCTAAGTATGCTTTTAACAAGGCCCATGCCGCCTGTTACGCCGTTTTGGCCTATCGTACTGCCTGGCTCAAGGTGCATTACCCTCAGGAGTTCATGGCGGCCATGCTGTCTGCAGTGGCCAGCGATAGCGACAAAGTGCATACCTACACGGAAGATTGTCAGCGCCTTGGCATCACCATTGTGGCCCCCGATGTCAATATCAGCCGGGCCAAGTTCACTGCCACTGGTGGCAAGATTGCCTTCGGTTTGTCCGCCATCAAGAACGTAGGGGTGGCGGCAATTGAAGCGATAATTGGCGAACGAGAGGCGGGGGGCAAGTTTGCTTCGCTCCTTGATTTCTGTCGGCGCATTGATTTGCGCGTAGTCAACAAGCGGGTCTTAGAAAGCCTGATTAAGTGCGGCGCTTTTGCCAGCACCGGCGCTAATCGAGCCCAGCTACTGGCTTGCTTGGATGACTGTTTAGACAAGGCGGCCGCCGAACAGAAGAGCCGTCAGAGTGGGCAGATTTCCATGTTTGATCTTCTGACCGAAGCCGATACGGCACCAGCCATTGAGGTCGACTTACCTGATATACCCGAATTTCCGGCGGAAGAATTACTGGCGATGGAGAAGGAACTGCTGGGAATGTACGTATCGGGCCATCCCCTAGATCAATATCGGCGGGCTTTAGCTGCTAGCACGTCAATCAGCATTGAGATGCTGGCAGAGGCAGAGAATGGCCAAAAGGTTACCATAGGCGGGCGCATTATCGAGGCTAAACAAATCGTCACTAAAACGGGTAAGCCCATGATGTTCTTTACTATCGAAGATTTCACCGGCAACGTGGAGGTGGTGCTGTTTCCAGAAGCCACTAGCAAGCATGGTTTTCTAGTTCAGGGCGATCGCATTGTGCTGGTAGAAGGAAAAGTTAGCTACCGTGACGAAAGGCTCTCTGTAATAGCCGATGCGATCACGGAAGTGGTTCCCGATGATTCCGCTTTTGTGGTGCGCTTCACTAATGACTCACTGGATCGTCTGGGCTATCTCAAAGTATTGCTGACCCGGTTCCCTGGCCCCATCCCCGTATACTTGTGTAAGCGCGGTAGCCGCCAGACGGTATTGGCGGATCAAAAATACTGGTGCGATGGATCAGCAGAGCTAGTGGATGAAGTAAAACGACTCTTTGGTGACGATGCAGTAAGCACTTCGCTGGCTAATGGTGAATAGACTATCTTGACGAAGTAGTCTTCGATCCTAGTCCGCCGAGGTGAAACAGAAAGTGAAAGAAATAGTAACCAGGCTTTTAGCAGAAAGAGGCGTCACTTTAGTTGATATCGCTCGTCTAGTTTATACTCTGCAACGCCCCTATTACCCCGCTTTATCGCTAGAGCAGTGCCTAGCGAATATAGATAGCGTGCTGGAAAAGAGGGAAGTACAATTTGCACTGTTGACAGGCATCACCCTAGATATGTATGCAGAACAAGGGTTACTCCCGGAGCCAATTCAGACAATTATTGCTAGGGATGAGCCCCTCTACGGAATTGATGAGGTACTAGCCCTAGGCATAACTAACGTATATGGCACCATTGGCCTCACCAATTTCGGTTATTTAGACAAGACTAAGCTAGGTATCTTGGCCG
Organism: uncultured Bacillota bacterium; assembly: GCA_937874815.1. Classification (GTDB taxonomy): domain Bacteria; phylum Bacillota; class UBA994; order UBA5500; family UBA5500; genus UBA5500. The sequence continues at coordinate 5,041 of CALNBW010000046.1, forward strand.
TAATCAACGATAACCCCCAGGCAGTACACACTTTCTTGGATGACTTAGTGGCTGGGTTAGCAGCGGCAGCCTCTGCTCGCCTAGCGCACAATGGCTGGGTTCTGCTGGATGAATGAACGGTTAAGGACCCAAGACTCATCCTCCTGCTAGTGCCTGGCGACAGGTGCCCAGCAGGCCCGCAGCCTTCTCGGCCTATCGTTGCGGGATGAATTGTTGCGTGCTATGATGACTCTAGTTTGAGCAGGGCTGTGCGGTACTTGCATATTTGGACAATTACTGTAAGCATGTGCGAAGGAGATAAGAGCTCGATGTGGAAGGTCATATACATTGCACCTAGTTTACATGTTGCCAAGCGGCTGAAGGAACTATTGACAGCTGAAGGATTGCTGGTCACGGAGCGGGCGCTTGGCGGTGGCCCTAGCGGCAGTGGCCCGACTGAATTGCTAGTTCCTAAGTCAGAAGCCGCCGAGGCTCACGAGATCCTGAGTCGCGCCCTCTGCAGCAAAGTGATGGGTGTGCGGCCGCGGGCTTAGATGGAGGAAATGCATGACCAAGATTGGTGTGTTGACCAGTGGCGGTGATGCCCCGGGCATGAATGCCGCTATTCGCGCCGTAGTGCGCACCGGCATTTATCATGGCTACCAGGTGGTGGGCATTCGGCGGGGTTTTGCCGGGCTGCTGGCGGGAGATATAGAACAGCTGGAGCTGGGCTCGGTGGCTGACATTATTCACCGCGGCGGTACAGTGCTACGCACTGCCCGCTCGGAAGAGTTTGCTACCGATGCTGGACAAGCCCAAGCCTATGCCAACCTGGTTGCTGCGGGCATTCAGGGGTTGGTGGTTATCGGCGGCGATGGCTCTTTACAGGGGGCAGCTGCGCTGGCCGAGCGGGGCATACCCATTGTCGGGGTGCCGGCCACAATTGATAATGATATGGCAGGTACAGACCTAACAATTGGCTTTGATACGGCCATTAATACAGCCGTAACCGCCATTGACAGGATTCGCGATACCGCTACCTCCCATGAACGAACCTACATTATTGAAGTGATGGGACGCCTATCCGGTCATATCGCAGTAGCGGCTGGTTTGGCCGCTGGAGCCGAATCAATTGTCGTGCCGGAGGCACTGATTACTAATCAGCAGATCTGTGAGCGTCTGCAGCGCGGTTTTCAACGGGGCAAACGGCACTCGATCATCGTCGTGAGCGAAGGGGCCGGGTCAGGCTACGCGATTAGTGAATACATTAGAGCTTATACCGGACACCAACCGCGAGTCACTGTACTGGGCTACATTCAACGAGGGGGTTCGCCTACAGCCCAAGATCGTATCCTAGCTAGTCGTATGGGTTCTTATGCAGTAGAGTTGTTGCACCAAGTCCCAGGTGGTAGCCAGATGGTTGCCATCCGGGGAGGGCAAATCATTAGTTTGCCGCTGCGGGAAGTAGCCGGACAACCGCATACTTTTGATCCGGAACTATTGCTGTTATCTCAAATTCTGGCTATCTAATGAATAGGTGGTGAACAGACATGAAGTACAAGGCATTAGGAAAGACCGGTTATGAAATCAGTGTTATGGGGATTGGTGGCATTCCCATTCAACGGGTCGGGCAAGAAGTGGCAGAACAAGTGATTGCCGCGGCTCTAGAATTAGGCGTCAACTTCTTGGACACCGCTCGTGGTTATACCGATAGCGAAGAGAAGTTTGGTTACGCCTTGCGGGGGGTACGCGATCGTTTCGTTTTGGCTACCAAAACACCAGCGCGCGATGCCGAGGGGGCTCGGCGAGATCTAGAGACTAGCTTGCGCATGCTCCAGACAGACTCAGTTGAGCTCTATCAGTTGCATAATGTTAGCACCAAAGCCGAGCTGGAACAGGCCTTGGCTCCAGGCGGAGCGCTAGAGGCTATCTTGCAGGCCCAGCAAGAGGGGCTGGTAAAACATATCGGTGTTACTGGGCATAACGATCAGATTTTGCTCAAGGCAGTTGAGACAGGCTTGTTTGCTACTGTACAAGCCCCAGTAAATGCTGTTGAGCGCCAGTTTATACCCGTATTCGAGGCGGCCAAAGCCCGCGGTATGGGCACCATTGCTATGAAGCCCTTAGCCGGTGGTTCGTTCATGCATCCTCAGTTAGCCTTGCGTCAGCTTTTGGCTGAACCATTGCTAGATGTGATTATCCCTGGAGTGGATAGTGTTGAGCAGATGCGACAAAATGCAGGGTTAGCCAGTGATTGGCAGCCGCTAAATGATGAGGAAAGACCGCTACTAGAGCAAGAAGTTGCCGACTTAGGCAAAGGCTTTTGCCGCCGTTGCGAATACTGTCTGCCTTGCCCGCAGGGAATAAAGATTCCCCAGGTATTTATCCTGGAAGGCTATGCCACTCGCTATAACCTGGCCGAGTGGGCGGTTGGACGCTATGCCAGCCTGGATAGCGATGCCTCTGCCTGTGCCGAGTGCGGCATTTGTGAGAGCCGCTGCCCCTATAGCTTACCTATCAGGGAGATGCTCAAACGGGCGCACAAAAACCTGAAGCCATAGAGTGCGCTTGGCCTGGGACGACCAACGGGTGCCTCCTACGGGTATATTATAACCTTCGGATTTTGTGTAGGGTGCCGCGCTGCGTTGGATTTGGTGTAGGGGCGAGACCCTGTCTCGCCCGCCAGCCCCGGGCTAAACCCTATCTCGCTCGGGGCTGGCTCCTTTCATACCCGCGCCTGTTGCAGGCGACTCGCTAACAAATCTCGCAGCTCCGGATTCAGGCGGATGGTCGCTAAATCCCTCACCATAAAATAAGGGCTATCTTCTATCCCTTCCGCACTAAGCAACACTGCTCCATCAGCCAGACGCCTAATCCCAAACCACACCGGGGCACCCTCGCCGCTAATGTCCATGTCACCGCTCACGGGTTCCTCTGCACAGCGACTTAGCTCCGCGAAAACCTTCCTAATTTCCGCCTCATCAGTTATCTTGGCGAATTTCCAGCCATCATCATCTAGCACCCCATATTCCAGTTGCAAGGGGTTTTTGTACCAAGCCCAAGGCAAGTAGGCGGCAGTGCAACGCTTATAAGCAAAAGGAGAAAAAAAGAAATGCTGGTTGAGATATATTAAGCCTGCTACAGCTACTGCACAAACGGCAACAATAGTCCACGGTCCCTTTTTCTGCGACAAATTGCTCACCCACCCCGATTATCTATCAATTAAGGTAGACGTAATCCCTGGTAAAAGGTTCCCCGCTTTTCTCGGTAAGAGCATAACAAAGCTTTTCTTAGCTCCCACCCATCTATGGTAAAATGGCTGCATGGGAGGGGGTACATTATGCGATTCTTAAGTAGTAAAAATAGATGGCTGTATATTGCCACCTGGATATTAATATTCATCAGTCTTGCTCCAATGGCCCTAGCGGCAGAGTCGGAAATGCCACTCGAGACCTACAGAGGAGTCGTTTTGCAGGTAGAGCCAGCTGAGGACAACCCACTGAGCGAAAGCGGTTACCAATCAGAGGCTTATAATGTGGAAATTCGGCTATTAAATGGTCCCTTCCGTAATCAGGTGATTAGCGTCTACCATGTCACGGGTGGTAATCCATCCTACGATATCTATGTGGAACCTGGTAACAAGGTGCTGATAGAGGCCGAGGTAGATGGAGATGAGTTGGTTAGCGCTTATATTGCGGACCATATTAGAGATACGTTTACTTACTTATTGATTGGGCTGTTTGCCCTTTTGGTGTTGCTAATCGGGGGCAAATCAGGGTTGAGGTCCTTATTTAGCTTGTTCGTTACCCTGATCTTAGTCGCGCAGGTTTTTCTACCGCTTTTGTTGCGCGGGTATCAACCCTTGCTTCTGGCAGTATTGCTCTCCGTGTTAGCCATCGTTATCACCATGGTGGTGGTTGCTGGCGTTAACCGCAAGGCCTTGGCCGCGATTATTGGCACTGCCAGCGGCGTGCTCATAGCTGGTATTTTGGCATTGGTTTTCGGTAATCTGACTAAGTTAACTGGCCTTAGCCACGAAGAGATGCAGATGCTCATGTATATTCCGCAGGGCGTGAATTTCGACTATAAGGGACTGCTATTTGCCGGCATTATGATCGGTGCTTTAGGGGCAGTCATGGACGTAGGGATGTCTGTAGCTTCGTCAGTGTTCGAGGTCAAAAGAGTCAGCCCCGGGATCACACTATGGGAGCTATTTCGTTCAGGGATGAATGTGGGGCGCGATGTTATGGGCACCATGACTAATACCCTCATCCTAGCCTATTTAGGTAGCAGTACCCCACTGTTACTGCTTTTCTACGCCTATCAGGTTCCGCTGCAGAGGATATTAAACCTCGACACCATTAGCGCCGAGCTAGTGCGTGCCTTCTCTGGCAGTATCGGCCTAGTCGCTGCTATACCCTTAACTGCACTTGTGGCAGCTTGGTTAGCCATGAATACAAAAGCCGACCAGCACGAAACCGCCTCAGATTTGGGGACGGTAAGGGGC
>CALNBW010000047.1 GCA_937874815.1 uncultured Bacillota bacterium
TGTAATACACTTCCTTTCAGTTAGTGGTCAATATGTCTCTATTCTTGTCAGGAGCCGTAAATCCTTGCGGATGAGAAATTTGGGTGGGATAGAGTAGAATGGAAGAAGAATATTGCCTAGATAAGGATGATTGAGATGCGCACAGTCGTTATCGTAGGTGCCGGCCCTGCCGGGATGTTGGCCGCCAGGCAGGCGGCGCAAGCAGGGGCTAAGGTTATTCTGCTGGAGAAAAACGAAAGATTAGGCAAGAAGCTTGTGATTACGGGCAAGGGCCGTTGCAATGTGACTAATGATGCCGATGCGGGTACGCTGGTCAAGAACATACCCGGTAACGGCCGCTTTCTTTACAGTGCTTTCGCCGCGTTCGGTAGTCAAGATTTGCAGCATTTTTTACAGGATCACGGGGTGGTACTTAAGGTCGAAAGGGGAAATCGAGTTTTCCCCCAATCGGACCGCTCTTTCGATGTTGTAGATGGCCTGAGGTTGGCATTAGAGCGAAGCAATGTAGAAGTGCGCTTACGGTCCCATGTCAGCGAGCTGTTGCAAGAACAGGGCCGGGTAGCCGGCCTCGTGGTTAACGAGCAACCTTTATACTGTGATGCAGTTGTCATCTGTACTGGCGGGGCATCCTACCCGGCTACTGGGTCAACTGGCGATGGCTATCGCTTAGCAGCTGCGGTAGGGCACACTATTGTTCCACCCAGGCCGGCCCTAGTACCTTTAGAGACCAAAGAAGAGTGGCCAAAAACGCTGCCAGGTTTGGCTCTCAAGAACGTGCAGCTCGCTATCTTACAGGGCGATCGTACCTTATTTAAGGAGTTTGGAGAGATGCTTTTCACCCACTATGGCATCAGTGGGCCTATCGTCTTGTCTGCCAGTCGCTTTGTCACCCACGGCAAGGGCAGCCAGCCTTTCATTGCTAGCATTAATCTCAAACCGGCCCTAACAGAAGAGCAGCTAGATCAGCGTCTGCAGCGGGATCTGACTAAGTATCAGCGTAAAGAAATCAAGAATGCCCTCGACGAATTGCTGCCAAAAAGGTTGATTCCGATAGTGATTAATGCGGCGGGGCTAGAGGTCGATAAGCCGGTACACCAAATCACCCGGGGCGAACGTCAAGCCTTATTACTAGCCCTGACTGATTTGCGGCTGGAGATTAGCGGCCCCCGCCCCTTAACCGAAGCGATTGTCACCGCCGGTGGCGTCAGCACTAAGGAGATTGACCCCAAAACAATGCAATCGAAGCTAGTGCCAGGTCTTTACTTTGCGGGAGAAGTAATCGATGTGGATGGCTATACGGGTGGTTTCAACCTGCAGGCAGCTTTCTCCACCGGCTATCTAGCGGGCCAGAGCGCCGCCCAACAATAAGGAGTTGACGGAAACTATTGACGAACCCCACCAGTTCTAGTGAAGGTCGTTGGTCCTGCGTAAAGCGCATTGGGGCCTCTAATAAAAGGTGC
>CALNBW010000048.1 GCA_937874815.1 uncultured Bacillota bacterium
AGTCCCGCCGCTAACGCTACTGCTGGGATAGCAAATTTAAGAAAACATTTTGCGACAGCCCCCTACAGATATCATGGGGATGGGCAGGCGCACTCGCTCCTACTGGGCGAGGTTTTCTGCTATTTGAATCAGGGTGCGGGTAGCAAAACCAGTGCCGCCTTTAACGGCGTAGCCTTTGGTGCTTTCGCCGCTAGCCATAGAGGCGATGTCCAGGTGGGCCCAGGCGGCCTCCTTGACAAACTCGCCGATGATCATGCCACCAGTAATGGCACCGCCACCGCGGGCACCGCCGTTACGCATACTGGCTACATCGCTCTTGTAGAGTTCGCGGTAGTCGTCATGCACGGGCATCCGCCAGAAGCGCTCGCCCGTTTGGGCGGCTGCCTCTTGGATAACGTCCACCAGGGTATCGTTGCTAGAAACAAGGCCAGCATAGACGTCGCCCAAGGCAACTCCGATAGCACCTGTTAGGGTAGCCACGTCTACTATTCTACTAGCTCCCTGAGATTCAGCGTAAGCAACTGCATCGGCCAAGATTAGGCGGCCTTCGGCGTCGGTGCTGACGATTTCCACCGTTTGGCCCGTCATGGCCTCGATCACGTCGCCCGGCTTCAGCGCTGTGCCGGAAGGCAGGTTCTCGGTGCAAGCCATGACGCCCAGGACGTTAACCTTAGGCTGCAGTTTGCCAATAGCGCCCATGGCAGCAAGCACGGCTGCGCTGCCGGCCATGTCGTTCTTCATGCGCTCCATGCCGGCGCTAGGCTTGAGCGAAATGCCACCGCTATCGAAGGTGATGCCTTTGCCTACCAGGGCAAGGGTCTCCCCGCCGGGATTGCCCTCATAGCGGAGGGCAATTAGCTTAGGCGGTTGGGCACTGCCCTGGGCCACGCCCAGCAGGCACCCCATGCCCAGTTTCTCCATATCGGCCTGCTCCAGGATTTCGCACTGCAGGTTGTTTTCTGCTGCAACCTTCTCGGCCATGGCCGCCATGTGGGTTGGGGTCATGGAGTTAGCGGGGGTATTGACTAGTGTACGGGCGAGGTTAGTTGCTTCCGCCGTAATCTGCCCACGGCTAACACCACGCTCTATGGCCGCTAGTTGATCGGCATTATGTTCCACTACGATTAGCTCGCTGGGCTGCGGCTTATCATTACCCTTAACGCCTTTGGCCTGGTAACGATAGCTAGCCAACAAGGAACCTTCGACTGTAGCTTGCGCGCAAGCCTCGGGGCAGAACCCGCCAATGCCGGCACCGTGCACAATGGTCGCAATCGTCTGGGCCTTGCCTTTGGCGGCCACTTTATAGGCTGCCCCCGCTGCTTGACGCACCCTTTCCAGAGTGAGCTGCTCCGGTTCGCCTAAGCCAACGATGATTACCTTGGCTGCAGGGATGTCAAGGGGATAAAGCACGGCTGTCTCTAGCAGCTTGCCGGTGAACTCGCCGAGTTCAATTAGGCGGCTAATCTGCCCACCGAGGGCCTTGTCGACTGCCCCAGTGGCACCATCGGGCTCGGTTACGCCTGCGAACAGGTTCACTATCCAAGCATCAGCCTGGGTCTTTAGTAGGTCTTGTTGTACCGTTTTTATTTGCATTGACCAAACCTCCTTGCGATTGTCTACTGTATTGCGGAGCAATACGGCACCAAAATTAGTGCGGCAGCGACATCACAGATGTCGCGCGAGCACATCTACTGTATTCTTCGCTATAGGCAGGCAGTTTCCTTTAATATACTGCCATCTCGGAATTACTCTATGGCTTTCATGGACTCGACCATTTCGATCTGTTTCAGCTTACGATACATAAGCAGGGCGACAAGACCGGCAAACAGAAGCGTCAGCACGGCCGAAAGCAAATAACTGAGGGGAGCAATGCTCTGCCCCAACAACATGTCGGTTGACTCGGCTTGACGAGCGACGAAGGCGTGCAAGAGCTTACCTAGCGGCAGGCCCACCAACGTGCCGATGGCAGTCAAGATAGCTGTTTCGCGGAAGATGTAGCCAGCAACTTCCTCATTATGAAAGCCTAACACGCGGAGGGTAGCAAGCTCCTTGCGGCGCTCTTCAATATTGATATTAATCAAGTTGTAAAGGACGATGATAGCTAAGGCTCCGGCAGCGAAAATCAGGAGCACGACTACTAAATTGATAGCCTCCAGCAGGTGATCAAATGACTGTTTCACCTGTGCCAGGAATTCTGCACTGGAGACTGCATCTAGGGTCAGCAAATCGCTGAGCAGTTCATCTTGCTCGGCGCTGTCTAGGGATGTGGTTTTGGCTAAAACTGTGTTAATGTCTGCCTGGTGGCCGTAGGCGGCCTGATAGGCCGTGGGTGTGAGATAGACAAAACTGCCCACATAGTTCTCACTAACTGCGCCCAGGGTTAGCTCGGCCGCCACTTCATCGGCATTTTCCAGAGTGAAAGCATCACCTGGTTGCACGCCTAAAGCACGTGCCAGCGTTTCACTGATTACAACTGAGTGCTGGCCCAAATTAAGCGGGGCAGCCGTTTTGCGTTCCCGCAAATTAATGAAATCGGGTAAAGCCTCTGTGGCCTGCGGCACATAAATGGTAACTGCAACATCAGTGCCATTCTGACGGGCTGTGGCCCGTTCGCTGCGCACGGCTGTGTAATCTACGACCTGCTCCTGCTCGCGCAGCTTGGCCTCCAGCTCAGTCGGCAGCGTCTCGCCCTCCTTGCAGTCCAACGAGAGGTCGTATTGCATAATCTCGCTAAACTGGGTCTGGGCCAGGCTATTAATTGAGTCATGTAAGCCAAAGCCGGTAACGAGCAGAGCCGTACACCCCGAAACGCCGACAATGGTCATGTAGAAGTGCTTTTTGTAACGGAAAAGGTTGCGCGCGGTTGCCTTGTGACTGAAATTGAGGCGAGACCAGATTGGCTTGATCCTCTCCAGCAGAATACGTTTGCCCGCTTTAGGCGCACGTGGTCGCATCAGCATGGCCGGCTTTTCCGTTAGAGCACGGTTGCAGGTATAGATGGTGACCACCATTGTGAGCAGTAGGGCCAGCAGAGTTGCTACGATGGCAAAGGGCCAGCGAAAGGGCGTGCTCAGTGGTGGCAGCTGGTAAACTCCAACGAATACTTTCCAGATTACGGCCGGCAGAAATCGGAAGCCAGCCACCAATCCGACAACACTGCCCGCTAAGCTAGCCAGCCCACAATAGCCGATGTACTTCTCCATGATCGCTAGTTTGCTATAGCCGAGTGCTTTCATAACACCAATCTGGGTGCGCTCTTCTTCTACCATACGCGACATGCTGGCTAAGGAGACCAGGGCAGCTACCAGCATGAACAAGATCGGGAAAACGG
>CALNBW010000049.1 GCA_937874815.1 uncultured Bacillota bacterium
AACCTCACGTACGGTTTGATGAGGAGGGGCTGGCATCCCCAGCCCTTTACTCTACCAGCTAAATAATACCATAGCACTGCCGCCTTCGCCCTCAAGAAAAACCAGAACTCAAAAACAAAACCCGCTCCAAACCCGCTCCCAGGCTTCTGAATGAGGGCACTATCTTGACGAACCCAACAGTCGCTTTGTAAAGATGCCTGCCTTTTAGGCCTACACAGTGGTATACGGCAGATATTACGTAGCAAATACCGCATCATCTGGTGTATAATATGACTAAAGGATACTAATAGGAAAGGGAGGCGATGAGGAATGGGTGATGTCACTTTGATGAATAAGCCGACATTCACGGTGGATCAGCTAATTCCCGCATCAAAAGCAGCAAAAAATTTTGGTGGACTAAGGAAAAAGGCTAAGGAAAAACCGATTGCTATCACTGATAATGGTGACGTGGACACTATTGTTGTCGGGTATGAATACTTTGAGCAAATGTATGCTCGCCTAATGCAATTGGAGCAACTGGAAGAAGAACGGACATTGACCGAGAGAGTCGCTCGCTTGGACAAGGATCCTACGTTAGCTATTCCTTGGCGCTCTATTAGGAAGAACTAACAGTGAACCGCGGGGACATACACTTGTGCCAGTTAAAAAATACCATGATGCTACCGCCTTCGCCCTCGTGAAAAACCCAAAACAGCACCCGCGCCCAGGCTTCTGGATACGGGTGCTGTTCTTTTCTTTAGGCCAAGTTTTGGCCCAACTGCCACATTGCATCTACGTCGCGCCAGAAGCAGAGACCGCATGGCGGTTGCTGTTCTGCCTGCTTCTGCTGCCGCCGCCCGAACCAGCCCGACCGCTGATTGGGCTGAAAAGGAACTACCGGCGGTAACAGTTGCTGCTCCAGCCAGAGGCTAGTCATTTCACCCACACAGCGGCTATAGAAACGCAGCCATTGGCCTGGCGTCATTGCATCGGCAGGCAAAGACTCGCGCGCTAACCAGCCTAGGCCAGCCAGTGTCCAGTTGGCGGCTCGCCAGCGCCAACGGCTCGGCCATAGCCTGCAATGAGGCCGCTGAAAGCACCGGCAATGACAAGCGATAGGTGCTCGGATAAAAGGCTTTGCGATCTTCTTCTACATAGGCGTTAAGTGCTCGTAAAGGCTCTCGGGTATACATGAACATTTTCCCCTCAGCATCAGCGCTACCAAAGGTGGAGAGCACGGCCGACTGGCTGATGATTTGGCGCACGAGCCAACCGGTGTCGTAGGGCCCTCCCAACAGATGGGCCACTCCATTGGCCGCATTCACCCGAAAGAAGCTGAGCGCCACGCTCTGTTCTAGCGCCGCAGCATCGAGATCAGTAGCGGCGGCAGTCAAACCAGTGGCTCCTAGAAATTGCAGCGCGCCCACGTGCCCCAACAACCAGCCGACCACAAGGCTAGGGGCCACCTGCTCCCATTCGCTGTCACCGGCGACAGGCTGCCAAGCCTGGCGTAGATCCTGCAGAGGGTTCATTAACTCTTGTGCCACCACAGATATGGCCGCCCGTAGCTCAGCGGTCGGCTCCCAGCTGACATCATCCTCGCTTACTGACGGTATAGATCCGGCGCGCTCGCTAGCCAGTAGAAGACGAAAGATCCTGTTGCCACTGGCATCTAGCTCTAGGCTCTCGGCACCGTGACCCTGCATTACTAAACCACCAAGAAGCTCATCGCTCATTAGGCGTTCCTCCCTTCCACCAGCTTGAGTATATTAGCTAACGGCACCGTGGCTACCTGTTTGCCTAAACCCACTTTCGCTACCCGTACGCTAGCTCCGGTGGCAATCGGCTGGCGTTCACTGGGCAGCTCCACCACTCGCCCGATCTGGTCAAGATAGGGGCCGCGCAGGATACGCACTAGGTCACCGACCAGCACCGTACCAGATACGTCCTCGTCCTTAGCCGGTGTTAGCTCTTCTGGCCAATCGGTTTCACAGACCACCACTTCGGGTCGCACCAAGCCGGCTCTAATATGGGTTCTACCACTCATGGACGCATAGCGCCCCTGCAGTTGCGAAAACTCTTGCCAAACAGAAGCGCGCATAGCTGCCGGGCTAAAACGCTCTGTTAACATTACTGGCATCAATAGTTCGTCTTCTCCGGTCATTCCCGGTCTGCTATTGCTGCCCACATAAGTGGTCAGTGTTTCGG
>CALNBW010000050.1 GCA_937874815.1 uncultured Bacillota bacterium
AGGTAGAACAGATTGATCACCTCGCTTCTGATGTATATGCGCGTCATAGTTATGGTGTACCGGTGCACCAATACACCATAACTATAATCTCTGCTCCAACATTAGTCAAGAGCAAATGACTGTCACTTTTAGTCACAACACTCTCAATCCTGCGCGCAGCTTGGAGGGATAACGCCTGTTTTGTCGAATTTTTACTATAAGACAATACTAAAGAGAGCAGTCAGGCTTTACAAGTACTGCAGATACGGCTTCCGAACTGCTGACGGATATCTTTTCAGACAGGGGAGGAAAGCAATGAAAACTATCTGGAATCGCCTACGCGGACAAGATGTAGCTGTCAATACTCGGGCAACGCCCCAAGCCCTGGAGCAACACGACACCTACGAGCAGGCTACAGCGCATGCTGCTATTATTTTTCAACACGACGTAGCTTACACCCGGCTCAAGCACGCAGTGGCGGAACTCCAAGTCGCAATCAAACAGCTAGAGGTGGGCTTAAGAGAGATTCAAGACGGGCAGCAACAACACGAACAGGGCCTGGACCAGACGCTAGCCACGGTGGAAATGCTGTCTGCCACTACCGAACAAGTGGCTGCCTCTGCCCAAGAATCAGCCAGCGTGGCAGCGCAGGCGGACGCGCTAGCGGCGCAAGGCCGCGGGGCGGTAGAAGAAGCCCACGCCCAAATGGCCCGCATCGCAGCCACCGTACAGAGGACTGGCGACACTGTTATTCAATTGGGGCAACGCACTACCGCAATCACCCGCATTGTGGACGTTATCCAAGAAATAGCTAGCCAGACCAACCTATTATCGCTTAACGCCGCCATTGAAGCCGCGCGGGCTGGGGATGCGGGGCGAGGGTTTGCAGTAGTAGCGGGCGAAGTCCGCAAACTCTCGGAGCAATCGGCAGCGCAGGCCCGCCAAATAGCTGGTGTTGTAAATGAAATCACGAGCGAGATAAAGCAAGTCACAACCCATATGGATGAGAGTTTGCAGGCTGTTGCTGCTGGCAGCGGCGTAGTGAATCAGGCAGGACAGGCCCTGGAAGCAATTGTGGACGCGAACAGGCAAGTAAGCACAATGGTAGTACAGATTTCCGATGCCGCCACCGAACAAGCTGAAGGCAGCCAGCAGATAGTGCTAGTCTCTAACGCGCTGACCGAGCTAGCTGCTAAGGTAAGCTACTCCATTGATAAAGCACTAATGGACGCAGCCCAACAGCAGGCCGCACTGAAGCAGTTAGCAACTCTTACCGGGCATTTAGGGGCGATTAGCGCTAGCTTACCGGGCCAGGATGAAACATCAAGGCCGCTGCAGCGCTTCACCTGGTGCATCAATAGTGATCCCATCACCCTAGACCCACAGCTAAGCAATGATATGTCTACCACCCATTTGCTGAGTGAAGTTTTTGTTGGGCTAACCCGCTTCGGGCCCGATACGGGTATTGTGCCTGGGCTGGCGCAGGCCTGGGACCTGTCGGCCGATGGTCGCACTTGGACTTTCCAACTTCGGCGCGGAGCCAAATTCCATAATGGACGCGAGGTCAAAGCACAAGATATAAAATACAGTTTGGAGCGTATTCTACGGCCACAAACCGGCTCCCCTAATACCTGGTTGGTGGAGATGATTGAGGGCGCGAAAGAAGTGATGGCCGGCCAAACCAGCAATGTACGGGGAATTGTAACTAAAGGCGATTATGCGGTGCAGATTACCCTAGAAAAGCCCTATCATCCCTTCTTAGCTAATCTAGCTTATACGGGCACTAGCATCGTTCCTCGAGAAGTGGTAGAGAGCGGCCAACACCTAAGCCATCCCATAGGTGCTGGCCCGTTCCAGTTTGTCTCTTACGAGCACGGGGAAAGGGCTGTACTCAGAGCGTTTGCTGAATTCTATGGCGGGCGCCCGTTCTTAGATGAAGTAGAGCTTCTTATCAAGCTCCCTGAGGGCTTAACAGATGTGGCAGCGCTGAACACTAAAGCTGTAGATTTGCTACAGCTAAATGCCCGCAACTTAAACTCAGTGCAGAACCACCCAGAGTATAGCAAAAGCATTCAGCGCGGCTCAGTTTTACGCACTGCCCACATCGGACTGAACTGCGGCAAGGGTGGCCCCCTTAGTAACCCCAAAGTACGACAGGCAATCAACTTGGCCATCAACAAGCAGCTCATTATCGACGAGTTTCACGGCGGCAATGCCCGGATCGCAGCCGGGCCGCTGCCCCCGGGGTGCATAGGCCACGATGCGAATTTGGCCCCCTACCCCTTTGACCTTAATGCAGCAAAAGCTAAGTTGCGTGAAGCTGGCTACCCCAATGGCTTGCCTAATCCTCTGCTCATTCACATTCGGGAGGGCAATTCGACGCAGCAAAAGGAGGCCGCCCTATTCAGAGATTGGCTGGGGCAGATTGGCATTCGGCTTGAGATCAAGGAACTGCCTTGGGCTGAGATGGTGAGTGCAGGTGCCATGCGCCGCTGCGACATGCACATGTTGACCTGGATCGGCGATACTGGCGATCCCGACAACTTCCTGCAACCACTGTTCAACAGCAGCAACCATGGAGATATGGGCAACCGCACCTTCTTTAGCAGCCCCGAGGTTGATACGCTGCTCGAGCAGGGACAAGCCATTCGCGATCCGGAATTACGCAGAAGACACTATGAGAAGCTGCACCGTCTCATCGCCGAGCAGGCCCCTTGGGTTTTTCTCTGCCACGACGACCAGTTACTAATCACTCAACCCTACGTGCGCGGCTTTGCACTGCATCCTCTTGGCATTATTCGCTTAGAAAACGTGTGGTTGGACGAGTAAAACCATTTGTCCAGCCTCGCCTGTACAAAAAAAGGGTTGTTGCATCGCACCCTGCAACAGCCCCGGGCCGGATAGGATCCGGCCCCTACACAAACCCCAAAACGTTGATATAGAAAACCCAAACGCGCCCAGCCTGGGCCGAGGGGTACTGCGTAGGCACGATTGGCGACAGCCTGTGCCTAGCAGTACCCTTCGGCCCCCCTCTTGACTGCAACAGCCCTTCAGTTTTCCGCTATTCCTTGATACTGTCGGCCAACTGCCTGCCGATTTCTTTTAGCTCCTGGCGTGCTGCAGTGTCCGGTCGCCAGCGCATGGCTACGCCATCAGAAATCCGCTTCATACCGGCCTTGTCTAGATAGCCGTTGATGGCGGCAACGGCCCCGCCGCCCCAACCATCGGAACCAAAAGCGATAGCTTTCTTACCAGATACCCGTAGTCCCACCAGGTCATCGAGCAAGGGAGTGACGGTCGGCAAGATCCCGCGGTTGACTGTGGCGGAACCGATGGCGACAGCTTTGGCCCGCAAGATTTCGTCGATAACATCGTTGCGGTCGGTAACTGGCAAGCGGTAGAGCTTATAAGGCACGCCTGCTGCCTCCACCCCGCTAGCTATTGCTTCAGCCATCACTTGCGTGCTACCCCACATGGTGTCATAAGCAATAATGACCATGTCTTCAGCGGGCGCGGTGGACCAGCGCTGGTAAGCCTCCAAAATGCGCCCCGGATTCCCACGGTGTATTACGCCATGGCTCGGGCAAATCATCTTGATAGGCAGGCCAAGATCAGCAACTTCCTTCAACTTCTTAGCCACTTGGCGCGAAAATGGAGTAAGGATATTAGCGTAGTATTTGCTAGCCTCTTCCATCATCTCGTTGACATCTACCTCATCGTCGAAACGGCCAGAGCTCGCATAGTGCTGACCAAAAGCATCGTTCGGCATTAGGATAGCATCTTCTTTGATATAAGTGAACATGCTATCGGGCCAGTGCAGCATTGGTGCTTCTAGGAAAGTTAGGGTCCGTTTGCCTAGGCTCAGCTCATCGAAGGACTTGACCACGTTGTACTCCCAACCACCATGGAACTGGGCCTCCAGGAATTCAGAAGCTTTCTTGGTGCAGTAGATCTGAGCATTAGGTGCCGCCGCAACTACGTCAGGCATGGCACCCGCATGGTCAATCTCACTGTGATTGCAGATAATGTAGTCAATCTGGGCCGGGTCGACTATTTGCCGGATGTTCTCCAATAGTTTCTGAGAAACCGGCGTATAGACAGTGTCGACCAAAGCGATCTTCTCGTCTACGATTAAATAAGAGTTATAGGTGGTACCCCGGTGCGTACTGAGAGCGTGCCCGTGGAAGTAGCGCGCATCCCAATCAACAACTCCTACCCAATAGATGCCCGGTGCAATTTCACGTACGTTCAAGCGAATCTCCTCCTTGTGTTAAACTAAAGTAGAGTAATAATCTGCAATGACGCTTAGGATGCATGTCTTGATTGGCATGCCCTGGACAAGCGCTTAGTCATAGGTTTCTCCGTTAATAGTAGTCATTCCTGCTAAGCAGACAAAAGTTTTCGCATTAGGGAGGCGAAATTATGCAGACGCGCCCAAGAAATATCGATGTAGCCACAAGATTGTTCCGCCAGAATGGCTCTTTATTTGCTTGCCCCCTTTGCGGCATGGACCTGCAGGTGGACGAACCGGCTGCGCTACGTTGCGGCAACCACCATACTTATGATCTGGCCAAGCAAGGCTATGTCAACCTCTTGACGAGCAGAGTGAAAGCAGGCAAGTACAATAGCGAGCTTTTTGCTGCGCGCTTAGCGCTCCACCAAACTGGGTTCTTTACAGAGTTGCTGGCAGCTCTTGAGAACTGTATCGCTACCTATGCGCCCAGGCGACCTCAGGGGCAGCTGATTATCTTAGATGCCGGGTGCGGCGAAGGCTCGCACTTGGCCCATCTGGCGGCCAGGGTCCAGGCGACGGGCCAACCAGCGCTCGGTATTGGGCTGGATATTGCTAAAGACGGCATCCGCCTGGCTGCTAGCACCTATACTGGCCTCATTTGGTGCGTGGCCGATCTGGCTCGCAGCCCCCTGCAAGCCGCCCAGTGCGACATCATCCTAAACATTCTCTCCCCTGCTAACTATGCCGAGTTCCACCGTTTGTTGCGGCCCGACGGCATAGTAGTCAAAGTCTTTCCCGGGCCCAGTTACCTGCAAGAGTTACGTACGGCCCTTTACGCCGGCGGTAACAAAGAGACCTATCGGAACGAGGATAGCGTGCAACAGTTTAGCCAACAGTATGCACCACTCGTCACCGAACAGGTCTGCTACCAGCAGGAATTAACGATAACTACACTAGACTACCTGCTGCAGATGACGCCTTTAGCCTGGAATGCAGACCCTACGGCCTTGGAGGCAGTGCGCCGGGCCGGCCTAGATCGCATTACAGTTGATGCTACCATCATGGTAGGTAGATAACCTTCTACGCTAAATCCACAATACGAGCCCCTTGCAGATCTGGCTCTAGCAGCCAGTAGCGAGAGTCTACTTCTTCCTCCTGTGCAAAACCTGCTTGCATGGCCTCGCCAACTAAAGATGCGTCCTGCCCTGGCCCCACCAGGGCCAATAGGGTCGGACCAGCACCAGAAATCACGCTGGCCAGCGCGCCTGCAGCTAGGGCGCGCTCCCTGACAGCATCAGCTCCCGGGATGAGCGCCAGACGATAGGGTTGGTGCAAACGATCGTCCGCAGCCTGCCGCAGCATGGTAAAATCGCCTGCCTGCAGGGCCGCTAGCAGCAAGGCCACCCGGGAGACGTTGAAGACCGCGTCTCGGCGGGAAACAGCTACTGGCAAGACTTGGCGGGCGCGCTGCGTGGAAAGCTCATAGTCGGGCGCACAAGCAACTACTTGCAGGTCGTGCGGCCAAGGGAAGCTGGCCGTTAGCACCTGATTATCGGCAATTGCCGACACAGCCAGGCCACCTAGGAGCGCTGGCGCTACATTATCTGGATGCCCCTCCAGCTCAGTGGCCATGTCCACTAGTTCTGAGCGCGGACAGAGATTACCCGCCACACGGTTAGCCAACATGAGCCCAGCTACAATTGCCGCCGCACTGCTGCCTAAGCCTCGACCCAAAGGGATAGCGTTATCCATTGTTAGAGACAAGGCTGGCGCTGAGTAGCCTACCGTGCGCCATAAATGACAAGCGGCCTGCCAAACTAAGTTACTTTCATCTTCATTCAGCACCCCTGCGCCTTCCCCCTGTACACTAAATTCCTTCCTGCTAGCTGAATGCACCACTACACTATTGTAAAGCGTTAGGCTAAGGCCTAAGCAGTCAAAACCTGGTCCTAGGTTAGCTGTTGTAGCTGGAACTAGCACCTTGAAAGCAGGCATCATTTGACCTTACCCCCCCAGATGGCCTGCAGAATGGCCTCTTTGCTGGCCGCTGTGTGCAGCGGTGCGGCCGCGCCAGCGATAGCGTTATCGGGATCCTTTAATCCGTTACCAGTCAGCACGCAGACGATGCTTGTAGGCTCCTGAAAGTAACCCTGCCGGTAGAGCTTGCGTATACCCGCTAAAGAAGCGGCGGATGCCGGCTCGCAAAAGATGCCTTCGTAGCGGCCTAGCTGACGGTAGGCCGCCAAGATTTCCTCATCGGTGACAGCATCAATCAAACCATGGGACTGTCGAGCAGCTTGAACCGCTGTCTGCCAACTGGCGGGATTGCCGATGCGAATGGCAGTGGCAATCGTCTCTGGTTCACGTATCGGCTCGCCCCGCGTAATGGCGGCCGCC
>CALNBW010000051.1 GCA_937874815.1 uncultured Bacillota bacterium
CCCTGGCCTGGCTGGGGCAGAAGCTGGGGATTGAACCGGCAGCTATGCTGGCCATCGGGGATGGGGAAAACGACCTGGACATGATTGAGTTCGCCGGTATCGGCGTAGCCATGGGCAACGCGCCGCCGGCCATAAAAGCTGCCGCTGACTTTGTCACGGCTAGCAACACGGCTGACGGCGTCGCTATTGCCCTGGAAAAATATTTCAACCTGGCGTAGGGGCGCTGGTGGGTCGGCCAACGGGCGACCGGGCCGGATAGGATCCGGCCCCTACTAGTTCTCCCGAGGATTAGGGGGCACCCGTAGGGGAGAGATCCTATCTCGCCCACGACCCCCAAAACTCGCCCTCACACGGTTTGCGTTTTACCGCCCCATGGTTTGCAGTTGCCTTAATGACCCATATAGCTCTTGGGCATGGGTAAACTGCTTGTCATCGAAAAAGTGCAGGCTGTTGGCCCCATAGGCCTTGGCAACCTCCAGGCAGAAGCGGGTGGCTATATCCAAATCAGGCACGTGGGAAGCGCCCGTGGCACAACCCGGCACCGCAATCTCAGCCGTGATGGCTACGCCGACCACCGGCGCAGCAGTTGCCGTTGCCGGCTGCAAAATACTATTCACGTGATACAAGTCGTTACCATAAGGTGTGATATCGTAAAGGGAAAGGGGCAGCACCCGTGCTGGGTAGCCAGACACTATCTGAATCAGGTCAACGAGATCATCGCTTACCGGCAAAATATAGCCTTCCTTCACAGTGGGACTGATAGTGACCCCCCGGTAGTTCATGATGCGGTTGCCTTTGGTCGTATCGACCGACAGGATAGCATCCATCTCGGGCACGATTTCAAACTTATTCATAGTTGCCATGTCAACAGGGGAACCCATAAAGGGAACCGGTTCGTGCGGGGTGGTAGGGGCATCGGGGCAGATATGGGTGCTAATAATCAGGTCACCCGGCAACTGATCCCCCTGCGCTTGCATATGTAGGGCTTTCAGCGCTGTTGCTAAGGCCACAATTGCTCCATCGGCATCTGAAACTAAACCAATGCGGCTGGGGCGAGCGCCAATGCCGCCTAAACGTCCAATAACCCCTAAGGTGGGGGCTGAGCCGCCACTGCTGCGGCCTGCGCTACCGGGAATAATTACGCGGATGAAATCAGTAAAGCCGCGGGCACCTTCAATTTTGTGCACTTCAACTTGCTTGGCTCCATTCTGCTGCAGCCATTCAGCTACACGCGCTCCACTGATGTGGGCTGAATCCAATAGGTCGTAGGTCTGCATCACTTGGGAAAAACTCATGATAGTTAGCCTCCTCTTAGCAACGCTTTCAGCGTTGCGGGTAATAAAGTAATGGTTGCGTAGCAACTATTAGCTTGTACTTCTTAGCAACGCTATCCGCGTTGCGGGTAATTATGCTTCTTCGTCATTTTTTGGCGTACTCCTGCGACATCGTGTAAAATGTGACTGTCAGATTATATCATAGCAACGACGGAATGAGTAAAAGGCAGAGGAGGAAACAGCCGTGAGAATTATCGCTGATATGCATACGCATAGCCTAGTCAGTGGCCATGCTTATAGCACCTTGCAGGAAAATTTACGAGCCGCCAAGGCGCGGGGCCTTCTGTTTATGGCGACTACCGAGCATGGGCCGGCTATGCCAGGCGCGCCCCACCGCTATTATTTTGGTAATTTGCGGGTCTTACCCCGAGAGGTAGACGGGGTGCGCTTGCTTAAGGGGGTAGAGGCAAACATTTTAAATACCTCTGGCGAACTCGATTTGCCGGACCGCTACCTGCAGCGGTTGGAATATGTTGCCGCGGGCCTGCATGAAGAAGGCATGACCCCTGGCACGCAGGAGGAGAATACGCAGGCAATTTTGGCCGCAATCAAAAACCCTTATGTGGATGCCATTGTTCATCCGGGCAACCCTCGTTTCCCCATTGATTTCCTTCAGGTATTACTAGCTGCTGCCGAGGCGGGCGTCTTGGTGGAGATCAACAATTCTTCCCTCATTGGTAGCCGCGCCGGTAGTTCCGATCGCTGTCGCGAGATTGCTGGTTTGGCAGCAAAACACGACGTAGCCGTTGTCTTAGGCAGTGATGCCCATTGGTCTGGCCAAGTTGGCCAGTTAGATAAGGCCTTTGCCATGGCCCTTGAGGCCGGTATTCCGGCCAAGAATATCTTAAACCTAGATGCTACCAGAGTAGAGGACTTTGTTGAGCAACGGCACCAGCGTAAGCAGGCTACGCTCAGCTGATGGAATCTTGGTCGCTTTTTGCCGATTGGCATACACATACGCAATATAGCGACGGAAAAGGTACTATTATAGACAACGCGCTGGCCGGGCGCGAGCGACAGCTGCGGCAAGTAGCCATCACTGATCATGCCCCAGCTAGCATCGGTGTAGGTTTTAAAGAGCCTGCTACCACCATCAGTCAGATGCGGACAGAAATAGAGGCCTGGAATGCAAACGAGCAAACGCCACAATTGTTGCTGGGCGCGGAAACGAATCTAGTTAGCCGCCAAGGCGACCTCGATTTGCCGCCCCAATTGCTGAAGCAGTTGGACCTAGTGATTGCTAGCCTGCACCCGCTAGTTAGGCCCCTGGAATGGCAGGATGGGGCTACTATGCTGTTGCCCAATGTCATTCAGCGCTATACACGCCTGCGCAGCCGGCAGCTGCGCAACACCAACACTAAGGCTCTAGTTGAAGCCGTTTACCGCAATCCCGTCAGTTTTGTAGCTCACCCAGGGTTGTGGCTTGACATAGACACGGAGGAATTAGCTGAAGCCTGTGTATGCCGCAACACCGCATTGGAAATCAACTGTCAGCATACAGATATTTTGGCTGACTATGTGGCCGCCGCTATGCCCACCGGTGTCGATTTTGTGATTAGTAGCGATGCTCATCTCCCGGAGCAAGTAGGGCAGTTAGAGGCAGGCTGGTCTTTAGCTAAGAAGTTAGGTTTACCGCCAGAGCGTATTCGTAATGCGGAGCAAAGGGGTGAAACAAGTGAATAGTGATTTACGCTTTGTGATTATTACTGGTATGTCGGGAGCAGGCAAGACCTTAGCCTTGCGCCATCTGGAGGACCTAGGTTATTTCTGTGTTGATAATTTGCCCCCAGCGCTCATTTCCAAGTTCGCCGAGTTATGCAACCAATCTTCCGGCACTATCAATAGAGTGGCTGTTGTGATGGATATTCGCGGCGGAGAATTCTTCGATAGCCTTTCTGAAGCACTGCTCTTTCTCAAGACCAACAATTATCATTACGAGATTCTCTTTCTGGAAGCTGATGAAGACATCCCCATTCGTCGCTATAAGGAAGTACGGAGACAGCATCCGCTGTCTGGCGAAGGTAGTATACTGCAGGGCATTACGGCCGAGCGGGAAAAGCTGAGCCAGTTGCGGCAGCGCGCTAACCTGGTCATTGATACTACCTCGCTTACACCGCAACAACTGCGGGGCAAGCTGCAAGAGCATTATGCTGCTCCCGGTTGGGAGCAACACCTGAGCGTGCGGGTGCTCTCTTTTGGGTTCAAGCATGGCTTGCCGTTGGATGCGGACCTGGTTTTTGACGTGCGTTTTTTGCCGAACCCCCACTACGTGCCGGAATTGCGGCCCCATCCGGGCACTGCCGAAGATGTACAGGAATATGTGTTAAAATGGCCCGTTGCCCAGGAATTCTTAACCCGTATTGTCGATTTGATCGAATGGCTTATTCCGCACTATGTCAAAGAGGGTAAACATAGCCTAGTTATTGCTATCGGTTGCACCGGTGGCCGCCACCGTTCGGTGGTAATTGCTAGCCAACTGCGAGATCGGCTGCAGGCCAAACATGAGCTCTATTTGGAGCACCGTGATATTACTCTTGGAGGTACGGAGTAATGTTAAAAAGGGCCTTCAAGTGGCTTTACCCAGGGATCGGCGTCAAACGTTGGTTGTTGTTGGCCGCCGCTGGTTTGCTGCTCATTCTTCTTGGCGGTGGGCTACTCTGGGGCTGGCAGTTATTGAACTTCATTGAAAGCCGTCTGCTGGTAGCCCTATACATATTAGCAGGGG
>CALNBW010000052.1 GCA_937874815.1 uncultured Bacillota bacterium
CAGATAGAAAGGAGGAAAAGTGCGAAGAGTGGTGGAAAATAGCCACGATAATCGTGCGTCAGGAAGCCGAGCATTGGCTAGAAAAGGCCGGCAACAAGGCGTTTATTGGCCGCGAGCTGAAAGTGAAGGTAGACGGCAAAGAAGTTGTTCGGCGCTACACGAGCCCAGAAGCCTATGCTCGTTTCCGTTACCGCACGTCATCCAAAGAGGCGCTTTTAAGAAAGGAGGGGAGCTAATGTCTAGTCCGGCCGTTGAAGTTAGTAATTTTGTCGCTAGCAGGCTATACAGTCTAGCTAGCAGCAACAATGAGGCAGCTGTTCGGGCTACGCTAGCTCGAATGAGAAGAGGTGTGGGTAGGGCACCAGGGGAAATGCCTGAGTTGTGGGAGGTGCTGTTTGCTGGTGCTCCCGAAAAACTAGCTGGTAAGGAGGATTACCCCAGTCGGGGCGAGTGGGCCGCCTATACCGCACTCACGCTTTTCGGTTTGCATCAACAAGGCAAAGACATCAAGCAGAAAAGCATGCACAAGACGGGAGAGGGTCTGGGACTGGCCGTCCGCAAACTGATAAAAAACCTGGAGGACGAGCAACGGATAAAAAGACGCTTTGATATTGCCGCTACTTCTGATACTCCGGATGAGTTCGCTCATCATGTTAGGGGGCTGATACAGCTATTAAGAGCGGCAGATATCCCCCTAGACTACGCCCAGCTGGCCCAGGATTTGTACAGGTTCCAGTTTTCAGATGGAAGAGATCGCGTACGCCTTACCTGGGGGCGAGATTTCTACCGTTCCCAGCAACCCAGTAAAACCCAAGAAGCCTAAAAGGAGGATGCAATTATGGTTAAACCTGCGAGATTATACCTAGATATCCATGTTCTACAGACTGTACCCCCTAGCTGTGTCAACAGGGACGATACAGGCAGCCCCAAAACCGCCGTTTACGGCGGAGCCAATAGGGCCCGGGTTTCCTCACAGAGCTGGAAAAAGGCTGTTAGAAATATGTTCCAGGAGGAGATTGATGAAGGTCTCTTGGCTTTGCGCACTAAGCGAATTGTGAGTGTTGTCGCCGAAGAACTTGTTAAAGCAGGTTACAGTGATGATGCTCTAGGTGCAGCCCAATGTATTCTTGAAGCTGCTGGCCTAAAAATTCGGTCAGTTGAAAAGGGCACCGATGCTCTCTTCTTCATCAGCCGGGCGCAGGCGAAGGCATTGGCGGCGCTTGTAACCTTGTATCCGGATGTCGCCAGCAAGAAACCTTCTGTAGAGGCAAAGAAACAAGCAAAGGCGGCTTTACAGGAGCACCCCGGGTTAGAAGTGGCGCTTTTTGGTCGCATGGTGGCTGACGATCCCTCTTTGAATACAGATGCTTGTGCTCAAGTAGCGCACGCCATTTCGACCCATAAGGTCAGTACAGAATATGATTATTTTACTGCTGTGGATGATCTTGCCCCCGAAGACAACGCTGGGGCGGGCCATTTAGGAACCGTTGAGTTTAATTCCTCTACCCTTTATCGTTATGCAACGGTGGCCGTACACAGCCTATACGAGCACCTTGCTGAGGATACCGCTAAAGCATTATCATGGTTCGTGGAAGCCTTCATCAAGTCTATGCCTACTGGCAGACAGAATACCTTCGCGCATCGGACCCTTCCAGATGTTGTTTTAATTGCTGTTCGCGATGATCAGCCAGTTAATCTTGTGGGTGCTTTTGAAAAACCTGTTACTGCCGGTAGAGACCAGGCGCAAGGCTACGTGGAAGCCTCAGCCTCTGCTTTGGTGCGGCATGCCCAGCGCCTCAATTCCGAATGGTTGCGTGAGCCTCTTTTTACTTTGGCAATCGGAGATTTGCTCAAAGATCTTACCCAGCCTACTACTTTAAAACTAGGATTGGAGGAATTGGAGAAGAATTTGGCTACGCTACTAGCTGATGGGGGCACCGTATGAGCACGCTTTTGTTACGTTTGGCGGGACCCCTGCAAGCGTGGGGAGTCGATGCCAAGTTTAATAGAAGGAGTACTGGGCTCATGCCCAGTAAGAGTGGTGTGGTAGGTCTTGTGGCGTCTGCTCTGGGTCGGCACCGAGATGAGGACCTGTCAGATCTGGCAAGCCTCCTGTTTGGAGTGAGAGCTGACCAACCAGGTGCAATCATCCGTGATTACCAGACCGTGCATGAACAAGCCTTTTGGCGAAATAAGGACGGCAAATATGCTCATATTACCGAGCGGTATTACTTGGGTGATGCCGTGTTCGTCGTAGGTCTGTCTGGCGAAGAAGAATTGCTTTTGCAGATCGATTCGGCCTTACAGAACCCCCGTTTTCCCCTTTATTTGGGCAGGCGCTCCTGCCCCCCAGAGGGCCGCATATCACTGGGTATCAGAGAAGGAAAATCTCTTCTGGAAGCGTTAGGCAGCGAGCCATGGCAAGCTAGTTCATGGTTTAAACAGCGCCAAAGAAACTCAATAAGGCTGGAAATTGAAATGGATGGCGAAGCCCTTGGGCCCAGTCAGCGAATATATTTCCAGCGGGATTTACCCTTGACTTTTGACCAAAGGAATAGACGGTATGGTTTCAGGCAGGTTTGCTCCACTACTATTAGCTTAGTAGGCGGCGAACATGATCCAATGCAGGCTTTTTAGGGGGCGGTAAAATGTACTTGTCAAGAGTGCTGCTAGATGCTAAACGTCGGTCTACCATGGCCGCCATGGCAAAGCCTAACGTCTTTCATGGCGCAATTGAATCTAGCTTTCAGCCATATAGTCAGGAGCGTCTACTTTGGAGAGTCGATGAGTTAAGGGGGCAGCACTACCTTTTGCTACTCAGTCGATCTGAACCTGATCTGTCAGATCCTGTAAGGCAGTTCGGTCGGGAGGGCGAAAGTGTTTGTGAGACAAAATCCTATGAGCCCCTTCTGCAGAAGATTGCCCTAGGCGACGTTTGGCATTTTCGCCTGGCCGCGAACCCTACCCGTAGTACAAAAGACTTACCTGGTAGTCAGGATCGCGGCACTGTTGTAGCTCATGTTACGCGTCAACAGCAACGGGAATGGTTGCTGGCAAGAGCCGAACGCTATGGTTTCGCAGTGAATCCAGGCGACTTCGATGTGGTTCGTAGTGAGTGGAAAGAGTTTCGTAAAAACGAGCGACAACGTCACCCTGTGAGCTTCAAAATGGCCATTTACGAAGGCATGTTAACGGTAGTGGATCAGGAATTGTTCAAGGCTGCATTGGTCAATGGAATTGGCCGGAGCAAGGCATACGGCTGCGGCCTACTGACCATAGCACCTCTCCAGGTACGCTGAGATGAATCAGATTCCGGGAATTAAGAAACCAGAGCTGATGGCGTTACCACGGGTTAGGGACCGGTTATCCTTTCTCTATGTGGAACGATGTATTATCAACAGAGAGGATGGGGCAGTGACTATCACCGATAGCAGGGGGACTATTCATGTGCCTGCAGCCACCTTAACTGTTTTAATGCTGGGCCCCGGTACGAATATTTCACATAGGGCGATCGAACTGATTGGGCAAACTGGCATCTCTGTGATCTGGGTCGGCGAACAGGGCGTTAGGTATTATGCCCATGGCCGTTCTCTGGCCCAGTCTACTAGGCTGCTCATAAGGCAAGCGGAACTAGCTTCAAATGTTAGGTCGCGGTTGGCAGTAGCGCGTAAAATGTACCAGATGCGCTTTCCTAATGAAGATGTCTCCACACTGACCATGCAACAGCTGCGCGGGCGGGAGGGAGCAAGAGTAAGGTCCACTTATCGGCAACTATCTCAGGCTACCGGGGTGAACTGGAGTGGACGTGATTATAACCCGAATGACTTTAGCTCTGGGAATGCGGTCAACCAGTCCCTATCAGCGGCAAATGCTTGCCTGTACGGCGTGGTTCAAAGCGTAATAGTAGCTTTGGGTTGCGCCCCTGGGCTCGGATTTATCCACACGGGACACGAAAGAGCATTTGTTTATGACGTGGCTGATCTTTATAAGGCTGAAATATCAATTCCAGTAGCCTTCGAAGTAGCGGCGGAAAACCCTGAAGATATTGGAGGAGCGACACGTCGCCGAGTTAGAGACCGCATCGCCGCTGGCCACCTGTTACGCAGATGTGTTGAGGATACCCGTACTCTTTTGCTTAAGGAAAACGAAAGTGACGGCGATATCGAGGTGGAGATCTTACAGCTTTGGGACAACAAGTATGGCGCGGTTCGCAGCGGGGTATCTTATGCGGACACCACCAGCGGATGTACTGCGCCAGAGAACGAGCAATGATCGTTCTTTCAATGACGAGTTGCCCTCTGGCCCTAAGGGGTGATTTAACCAAATGGATGCAGGAAATAGATGTTGGCGTCTATGTCGGACGGTTAAGTGCGAGGGTTCGCGACGAGCTGTGGCTCAGAGTACAAGATAATATCAAGGATGGCCGCGCGATCATGGTCTATGCTGCTAATAACGAACAGGGTTTGGATTTCAGAGTGCATAACACGGACTGGATACCGATTGACTTGGATGGTTTCAAACTTATGCTTCGGCCTGCTCAGCCTGAAAGGCCTGGGAGCAAAGAGCTTAAAAAGGGCTTTAGTAAAGCCGCGACAATGCGTAAGGTGAGACGGGCGCGGAGTGGGAACCCAAATAATAGCAGCAAATCGTCTGCATATGTGGTGCTAGATGTTGAAACTACTGGTACGGACAGTCGCAAGGATGAGATTATAGAAATGGCGGCGCTCACTATAGAGGAGGGCATCGTATCAAAGCAGTTTCAGTGCTTAGTCAAGACAGATAGAGAGCTAAGCCCGACGGTTACCAAGTTAACTGGCATTACGGCAGGCATGCTAGATGATGAGGGTCAAGAACTATCTGAAGCTCTGCCGCAGCTCATCGAATTCATTGGTGAGCTACCGGTAGTTGGCCATAACATTGATTTTGACTATGATTTCATCCGTGCGGCCTGCAGAAAACTGAATTTGCCAAAGCTAAATAACAGACGGATTGATACCCTAGAGATAAGTAGGCGTTTGGTTAGGTCCGTGCGCAATCACAAACTGCCTACTCTATTGCAGCACTTCCAAATCGAAACGCATTCGCCCCACAGGGGCTTAGCTGACTGCTATTCCACCCAGGAACTATATCTCAAACTAAAGGAATTAGCTGCTACTAGAGAATAGGAATACGACAGAATAGGGATTCCTTTAGTGTGGTCCCCGCATACGCGGGGGTGATCCAAGACTAGGAGGGCTAAGAAAATGAAGAAAACAGTGGTCCCCGCATACGCGGGGGTGATCCCTGATAGCCATTTGCAGTTTTCCATGTTGCAGTGTGGTCCCCGCATACGCGGGGGTGATCCCATTACTTGCAATGTCTCTCAGAGGACTACAGAGTGGTCCCCGCATACGCGGGGGTGATCCTCAGTATCATATGCCGACATTGCAAACGCATACGTGGTCCCCGCATACGCGGGGGTGATCCTATATTGTAACTATTTGGCAATGATTGCCCAGGGTGGTCCCCGCATACGCGGGGGTGATCCTGGAGTGCTTAGAGCGTAACCGCGAGCGCTGGGGTGGTCCCCGCATACGCGGGGGTGATCCTCATCCACATGGTGGCGCAAAGTACGAGAGCGGGTGGTCCCCGCATACGCGGGGGTGATCCTTGCATTATGATGTTTCTAGTCAACCTGTCTTCGTGGTCCCCGCATACGCGGGGGTGATCCCATTTTAGTGATGATGTTATAATTGCATTATGAGTGGTCCCCGCATACGCGGGGGTGATCCCTGGCGGTCGTACAAAGCCCGCGCTCAGAGGATGTGGTCCCCGCATACGCGGGGGTGATCCTCAGCTTAGACGGATACCGCCAGGAAGCACTGCGTGGTCCCCGCATACGCGGGGGTGATCCTTTTATGGAGAAGTAGCCCCTCGGAAGGGGGGTGTGGTCCCCGCATACGCGGGGGTGATCCCCACGTCCGCCAACAGTCACTGCAATCATCTGGGTGGTCCCCGCATACGCGGGGGTGATCCTCGGGCTCAGCGCTCCACTGGCTAGGGTCAGAGGTGGTCCCCGCATACGCGGGGGTGATCCCGCCAGACGAGGCCGATAAGCTCTGCGAGGCACGTGGTCCCCGCATACGCGGGGGTGATCCCGAGGGCTATTATAAATTATTTGCTGTCCTGTGGTGGTCCCCGCATACGCGGGGGTGATCCGGCCAAGCCAGTAGCATATCCGGACGAGAAAACGTGGTCCCCGCATACGCGGGGGTGATCCCCGTTCTAGCACTTGCCAGCGTCTTAGGAGCAAGTGGTCCCCGCATACGCGGGGGTGATCCCCGCCCTACCCGTTCATGAGCTATAAGTTCACAAGTGGTCCCCGCATACGCGGGGGTGATCCTATCTTTGTAGCAACGGTGCAACTCAGTTTCGGGTGGTCCCCGCATACGCGGGGGTGATCCGTAACGCTCGCGTGTTATGCATTCTTCTACCTCGTGGTCCCCGCATACGCGGGGGTGATCCCAGTCGATGAGCGAGCGCAAAGAGCAGAAGGCAGTGGTCCCCGCATACGCGGGGGTGATCCTGTATCATCTGCGGCCAGTTATCATCCAAGCAGGTGGTCCCCGCATACGCGGGGGTGATCCCGACTAGCAACTATCATCACGTCAACAGCCCAAGTGGTCCCCGCATACGCGGGGGTGATCCTTCCTGTTCATAGGCCGTTAGGATGGCCATCATGTGGTCCCCGCATACGCGGGGGTGATCCTAATGCAGGATTTGTTCGGGAACGAAACTGAAAGTGGTCCCCGCATACGCGGGGGTGATCCTTAGTATATAGTTTGATTTACAGTAGTTTTATTGTGGTCCCCGCATACGCGGGGGTGATCCTAACAATGGCCGTTAAGCACATTAGCTATGCCGGTGGTCCCCGCATACGCGGGGGTGATCCCTTACGCAGGGCAGACGGAGGCCGAGAATTTAGGTGGTCCCCGCATACGCGGGGGTGATCCCTATGTTAGGCAAGAAAATCGACCTGCAATTGTGTGGTCCCCGCATACGCGGGGGTGATCCCGTGA
>CALNBW010000053.1 GCA_937874815.1 uncultured Bacillota bacterium
TCTTGCGATTGGGAGCGAACCCGTTTTACCATGGATGAAGGTTGCTCCCGGGCTGTGCGCGAAGCCTTTGTCAAGTTTTACAACCAGGGGCTCATTTACCGGGGCAGCTATATCACCAACTGGTGTCCCAGTTGTCAAACTGTTATTTCCGACGATGAGGTAGAGCACGAAGACCACGATAGCCACATTTGGCATTTGCGCTATCCGCTAGCGGATGGCTCCGGTTTTATTGAAGTTGCTACAACTCGGCCAGAAACAATGCTAGGTGATACTGCTGTTGCTGTACACCCAGACGATTCGCGCTATCAGTCGCTCCTAGGCAAAGAAGTGCTTCTACCCCTTATGGATCGCCTGATACCTATAGTGGCCGATGATTATGTTGATCCTGAATTCGGCACAGGTGCCGTCAAAGTAACCCCTGCCCATGACCCAAATGACTTTGCTATCGGCCTGCGGCATCAGCTGGCCCACGTTGTGGTCATCGGTAAGGATGGCAGAATGACGGCCGAAGCCGGGAAATACGAGGGGCTAGACCGCTATGAGGCGCGGAAGGCGGTCTTAGCCGATCTGGATGGCGGCGGCTATTTGGTCAAAACTGAACCGCATCAGCACGCTGTTGGCCACTGTTATCGTTGCCATAGCGTAATCGAACCGCTGGTTTCATTGCAATGGTTCGTGAAGATGGAACCATTGGCGAAGCCGGCTGTTGACGCTGTGAAGCGGGGCGAAACCAAGTTTGTGCCCGAGCGCCTTACCCGTATCTATTATCATTGGATGGAAAACGTCCACGACTGGTGTATTTCGCGCCAGCTCTGGTGGGGACACCGTATCCCAGTCTGGTATTGCCAGGATTGCGGCGAAGTAATCGCGGCTACAGAAGAACCACCCCGCTGCAGCAAATGCCAATCAACCCGGCTAGAGCAAGATCCGGATGTGCTAGATACCTGGTTCAGTTCCGCTCTTTGGCCTATGTCCACTCTGGGCTGGCCCGACAAGACACCGGAACTCGACTATTTCTTCCCGACTAATGTGCTAGTCACGGGCAACGATATCATTTTCTTCTGGGTAGCCAAGATGATCTTCACTTCACTACATTTTAAAGGCGAGGTACCTTTCCAAGACGCACTACTGCATGGCCTGATTCGTGACGGTGAAGGACGCAAAATGTCTAAGTCACTGGGCAACGGTATTGATCCCTTAGATGTGATTGAGCAGTATGGGGCCGATACCTTGCGCTGGAGCCTGTTAGCTGGCACAACCATGGGCAACGATTCTCGCTATTACCAAGAGAAAATAGAGGCTGGGCGCAATTTTGCCAATAAGCTCTGGAACGCGTCCCGCTTTGTGCTCATGAACCTAGGCGGCTTCACAGCAGAGGAAATTGATGTGGAACATAACCTAGAGCTGGCAGACCACTGGATACTAAGCCGGGTAAACGCTGTCACCGAAGAGGTAAGCCATTTCTTAGATACCTATAATTTCGGCGAGGCCATGCGTAGTCTCTATGAGTTTACCTGGAACGAATACTGCGACTGGTATATTGAGATTGCCAAGAGCCGCCTTTATGGCGAAGACGAAGCGGCTAAGGTCACGGTTAAATCGGTCTTGGCCCATGTGCTCGAGCAGACCTTGCGCCTGCTGCACCCCTTTATGCCGTTTATAACCGAAGAAGTGTGGCAACATCTGCCCCAGGCAGACGAAAGCATCATGATCGCGCCTTGGCCTGTCTATAAGGCAGAGTTAAAGAATGAACGAGCCGAGCGGGCCATGGGCATGGTTATGGAAGCCATCAAGGCGGTGCGCAACATTCGGGCCGAATTAGGTGTAGCGCCTAGCCGGCGTGTAGAGTGCCATATTCATGCTGCTGGCGAAGAAGAACAGGCACTGCTGCAGCAGGCTGCACCCTATTTCGGCAAAATAGCTGGTATCTCTGAATTAACCATCGGTCGCTTTGGTGATGCCAAGCCGCCGCAGGCCATGTCGGCAGTTGTCACTGGTGCCGAGCTTTATCTGCCGCTTAGCGGCCTGATCGATATCGCTCAGGAAATCGAACGCCTAGAGGCTGAGCTCAAAACCCTGAACAACGAGGTTTTGCGGGGCGAGAAGAAGCTGGCTAACCCCGGCTTCGTCAATAAGGCACCAGCTGAGGTTGTCGCGCAGGAGCGCGAGAAGCTGGCCGAT
The DNA here is from genome assembly GCA_937874815.1 of uncultured Bacillota bacterium. GTDB lineage: Bacteria > Bacillota > UBA994 > UBA5500 > UBA5500 > UBA5500. The sequence goes on from CALNBW010000053.1 coordinate 2,182, forward strand.
TGGCAGCAGAAGCGTCGGCGCGTCGAAGAGCGGATTAAGGAGCTGCGCTCTTGAACTGAGCAGAGCCAGAATAGTTCAATAGGGGTTTCCGATATCGGCTCCAGGCAATAAGGCAGTCATAGAAACAAGCCCTTCTCCCTTATAGGGCGAGGGGCTTTTTGCTTTCTCCGAGGTCGGCGCACCGTGAGGTAAGAATTGAAGGAAGCCGGGGCAAAACCTCTGCCCGAGAACGTATGACATCAGACGCGAAACTGGGGCGAAGCCGCATACCAAACCAGAGCACGAATCCTTGTAGGTATGAGGCCGACCCGTCAAGTAATGATAATCTCCCACCCGATCATGTCTGCCTATCGGACAAGCACTTAGCATTGGTCGATCGCGTTGCTTGTTGAGACCAAAACTAGATGGCCGCTCTTAAGAAATGTACTTAATCTCAGATAGTGGGTCTAGGATAAAATAACGTTACTTTTGAGTTGACAGTAAATATGCCGCATGCTATATTTGGAGTAATCATATACTTAATTTACATCCATAATAGTGAAAGATAGCGATTTCGGCCATAGGTGTAGAACTGCTTAAGAGAAATAAAACCCATGCTAAAGTATTTATCTCTATCAAAACTCTAGTGCTTCTACATTACAGCAATGCGTTTCCTGCAGCGTCTACAGTTGGTGTTCCTGGACAAACCACATATGAACACGCCTGGAAAAATACTAAAGAAGGGAGGTGGAAACGAGGTTAAATATGGTCAAATGGGGGAAGCCCGTTAAGCAAGTAGACGTGCCCAATTCGGTGAATCGTGGCACGGCGGCGTGAGATCAACTGCCCAAGACATGTTAACAGCCAGCCCCTCAGCGTTAGGCTTGCTGTCTTGTGATGGATCACATCATTCCAGTCAGGATCACGCCCTTTGTCAGACACTTGTAGCATAGATGCTATGCATGTCGGAGAAGCACACTGGCATTTCACCCTAGAAATACTGCCTAGAAACGAGCTCTGCTGCTTTGTTTAGATCCTAAAATCTGCTTTCAATACTGCGTAAGGCCTGAATGGAAGCACCTAGCACCAGGCGAATAACGTCTTTCGCAGTCTTGAACAGAAGAAGGCACGATGCTGGATTCTACCTTTCGAATGCAGTCTTAAAGTGTTCGGCAAACTCATGTGGTTATAATGGAACCCAGGCATTCCAATCTACATATCCTCGCGGCATATACAGAGGAAATTGTTGGGCGCGCATTGAATATAATTAGAAAGGGGTAAATCAATGACTAGGAACAGCTCTAAACGGAGTGTTGTCTTGTTGCTACTGCTCGCTCTGGTGCTAATCACTCCTATAAGTGCTTCAGCAGACACATTAAATGTTCGCGCTGTGAAGCAGGCAAAATCCAATTGGTGTTGGGCAGCATGTGCGGAAATGTTAGGGTGTTATGAGGAGCCAGGCTCTACAAGGAGCCAATGGGATGTGGTAATGCATGTCACAGGTTCTACGGATAATGTGCCAGGCAGCGCTGAGGATGCTGCTGTAGGGGCAGCTTTTGTGTGCTACAATACCTCAAGTTTCGCGGCTACTCATAGAGCTTTTAGCAAAGCCGCCATCAAAAACATGATTGACAACACCGGAAATCCGCTTATTGTCGGTATTGTCTGGGTTGACAGGGACGGGTACCCAGTGGCAGGACACATGATGGTTATCGCCGGCTATGATGATGGGCAGGTCATGATAATCGATCCTTGGGATAGATCTACACGATGGATGGATTATCAGGATCTACTTTATTTTGAAGGCGGTTACTATCTTGACACCGTATGTTCAAATAGTTGAGGGGGGCGTGAGTATGATAAGAATAAGAAAAGGATTGTCATGTCTTGCGATACTATTGCTAGTTGTAGCATCTCTGGTGGCCACGGTGCAATTGACCTCCGATGCTCAAGCTGTAGGTTTGGACGAAAGTATGCTCTGGGCGTCAGCCGATGTTAGAGCCGAAATTTGCCCAGGATTAAACGACAATGCTCTTAGACAGATTTCTGATAGTGGGCTAGCAAGGATTAGAAAGCATCTCGGCGAGGGGACTGGCTATTCTTATGACCGGGCATATCGTGTCTATTCTTTGTCAAACGTTGATGTGATTAACGCCTTCAATGAAAAAGGCAGTCTGTGCCAGTGTATTTCGCCCGAGTTCAAATGGAATGTTCCGCTTATTGCGGGGAAACAAACGACTGGCACGGCTACTTTAACTCTGAGAGATAAGACCTGGTGCGTATCCTCTTTCGGAGATGCTCCGAGCGGAGAGGTTAGCCTTTTAGGCGATCTCAATAAGATGGAGGCCTTGCTTACGGATAAGGGGTTATCAAATATCACGCAAATCAAGGCGGTCTATTTACCTCTCTATCACATCACTATGCTGTATATCTGTTCTGATGGAGAGGAATATGCAATGGCGGTTAACGAGGCCCGTTTCACCGACATCGAAACGTATGAGATCTATACCGCCAAGCAGTTCATTGACGCTCTTGAAAAGGCTTTTGGAAAACCAGTTCCGCAGGATCCCAAAGAGCCGGTCATTTATGGACTCCCTGGCTCCAAATAGAGTGTCTTAGTTTTGAGCTAGCTGCACTTCGACGGCTAGCTCTTCATTGAAAGAAACCGCAGTTTTGCTAAGGGGTGCCGCGCCACGTTTATCTGCAAACGTGGCGCGGCACCCCTTTTTCTATCGCTACCCCCCTCAACATAGCGTCTACCTAGGGGCTTTTTCCCTTTTGAAGCCGGTTCCTTACTCCTGCTGCAGTGGTCGAAAGTGGGCAATGGTTGTGCCATCGCGTAACACGGCGATGGCCTTTATTGCTTCTTCACCAGGCGGGCGATAGTAGCAGACGCGGGCCCGGGCCGGGTGTTTGCCGGTGAAGCCCGAGACAATCATCTGGTCTTTCCAGTGACAGGCTAGGCCGTCTTCTGCTAGTTCTTCCTCTATCTCCCCGCAGGTGGCCATGGCATCAGGGTAATAAAAAGCTTCTGTAGTGAGGTCGCTCTGGTTGACTAGTATGTCGGCTAGTTCGTTCAGGTCCTGAAAGGTAATGAGCTGCGTCTGGCGCGAAAACTGCCGCTGCCGCCGATACCGGGCCGATAGGTATCGATGCGAAACTGAAACTCATCCAGGTCACAATCGTTAAGTGTTTGCCCTTCACGGGCCTTTAGAGTTTCTAGGCCTAGATTGATGGCTGGGTATTCCAAAGCATACCACCCCCTTATGCTGATAGCCTGCCCTACTGGGGCAAAACTTAGGATTTTTTGACGCTGTCTGGGACAAAATATGCCAGGATTGAACTACGGGGGGGATGTATTTTGATTAGAGATTATGTCAGCCTTGTCCGCCATCCAGATAACGCTGCTTTGTTTCAGGCGGTAGAAATGTCTATCTTGGCGGCCCAGAGCAAGGTGCCTTTACATATTCATGCTGAAGGATTACGGGGCACTGGTAAAACCAGTATTTTGCGGGCAGCGAGGAGTATTGTTCCACGCATCGAACGCATCAAGGGCTGCCTTTATAATTGTGATCCAAAAAGTCCCCATTGTCCGCAGCATGCCGGCCTAGACGCGGTGGAAGTCGCTAAGCTGGGTAGCGAGTGGATCCCGATGCCCTTTCTCGAGATCTCCCACTCGGCTAAGGTAGCGACAATTGTGGGGGGAATTGATTTAGAAAGGCTCGTAAGCCATTCCCACCCGGAAGCAGCCCTGTTGCCGGGCACTTTGGCTCAGGCGCACCGGGGTATTGTGTTCATCGACGAGATCAATCGTCTTGCTGATACCTCCCCCGAGCTCGCTGATATTCTTCTAGACGTAATGGGAACCAAACCAGGCCGCCTGCAGATTGAAGACCCCGGTCTCCCTAAGGTAGAGATCACTAGTTTGGTGACAGTTTGGGCAGCTTCCAATCCAGATGAAGACCCGGGCCCTCTGGAAGGTATTAGGCGCCAATTAGCGGACCGTTTTGACCTGTGTATTGGGGTTAAGCGCCCTGCCAACCACGCAACCCTTATGGCCATCTTGCAACCGGAAACGGCGGGGGACGCCTGGCAAGTGCAAGAGGGGCAGCAAGCCATCGCTGCTCGCCTAGCCAGTGGGCTAGAACGCTTGGCCAGGCAAAGTATTGATTCAGAGATGCTCTCGTTCTTGGCCAGCATCTACTTGGACCATGGGTTGGAGAGCCTGCGAGCACTAGAGGCGATTACCTTAGCCGCCAAAGTGCATGGCGCCCTGGCCGGCAAGGAGCGTGTTGACAAGGCTGATTTGCAGGTAGTAATACCTTTGGCTCTAAAGCACCGCGCGGCACCCCATGTGATAGCCGATATTATGGAAGCGTTGAGCAGTAGCAGTAGTCGTCAAACTCCAGAAGAGGTGCCGCAATTGACAGAGGTGGAAGAGCCGGAAGCTATTCTAGAACCGAATAGTTCCAATCGGAGCTTCCTCAGCCGCCTTTTTGGTTCGTTACGAGAACAAGCGACGGAGGATAAAGAGCCAGCTTCGCAGACACCGTTGTCTGTTTTTGCTCCTGCACCTCTACCGCCGAACAGTGAAGCCAGCCGCCAAGCTCTCTTGGATCCCAGCCTGGTCAACCCCGAACTTATCACGATTATTGCCCCACCTAATACGGCAGTGCCCTTGCCAGAGGTACCGGAAGCGCGGTTGGTCATGGGTGAAGCGGAGCTTGGGCGTGACAAATGATCTCTTTTTTGCTAAGCAACGCGAATTAAGCAAGCATCTTAAAGCCAATATGGGGTGCCGCCTAGGTGAGTCTACAGTTTGTAGCCGCAAGGTGCATACGGTTGACCCTTACCAGCCCGAAAGCGTCACTGTGATTACCAATGCAGACGCGGGGCAAATCTTCTAC
>CALNBW010000054.1 GCA_937874815.1 uncultured Bacillota bacterium
CACGTCGTCTGTGTAGGCTGCTAGTTTTCCGCCCACAGCGTCGGCTATGGCCCCAGCTACTGCTGCTAGTGGGCCTACGCCAGCGCTGGCGGCTGCCTGGGCCATTCTCTGCACAAGAGCCGGTGCATTGGAGGGTACCGCAACCGGGCTGAGGCTAGTCAGGAAATGCGGGGCATAGCGTGCATACTCAATCAAATCCTGCCGCGCCCGACTTAGCTCGCTTCTGGCCAGATCCGCCAGGCCTTTAGCAGTATAGACCATAAGATCAGATTCCTGCTCCCATACATGGTACGGCTGTAAGTCAGGGGAGCAAACTTGCTGCCGATAGGCATGATTGGGGGCAGAGACCAGTTGCTCGTCACTCATGGTCAACATCCTGCAAACAGTGTTGTTCAGCTACTAAGGGCAAGCGCTTAACCGGCCTTTCCACAACGAAATCCCCCCGCTGCAGCCACTCTTTCAGCAATTGCGCGATAGCCCGTGCTTTAGGCAAACTGGAAAAGGACGCCGTCTTGACCCGTTTCCCCGCTATTTCCACCTCGCCGCTCTGTAACTCGGCATAGCTAACCCGCCTAATCACTGGCCGCTTACGTTCAGCCACTCCATAGTCAACTACATTCGTGTAGATCTCGCGGTTGGTGATAGCCGTAAAACGTAACATCTCTTCATCCAAGATGGGAATAGGAATACCAATGCCAACAAACAGGGTTACCCCGTAGCCGGGGAAAATGCCCGCCCGTAAGAACTCACTACTCATGGCTTTGAGATCACCAATAACGGCTATAGTGCCTGCGCCCCCAATGGGCACACCATTAGCTCCCCGCCCCTGATTGGGATTATGTTGTGTCCCCTCCCAGGCCACGAACCCTTCTGCCCCAGCGAGGAAAATGCGGGTACCAACACCGATAGTGCGATAATAAGGATCGTTCAGGAGAGGGCTAAGCTCGCCTGACGTAGAATAGGTAACGTTGCCAAAATTTGGCTGCAGGGTACCCATGTAACTGTGTAGCGTGCGCTCAGAGCTATTGGTAGCAGCCGCGTAATTCTGGTACGCATTGCGTGGGTTAAACAAGTAAGCTTGATTTAGGCTAGCTTTGCTAATGCGTGTTTTGATTTCAGTACGCGGGTAGCAGTCAGTAGCATAAGCCTTAGCCACCAACTCGATTTCCTTGCCGTTAACTAGATCCTCGATTACATGAGCTCCACCATAGGACATATCTTGCCCTTTTGCCAGCTCCGTGGCCCCAATATAGGCGTCTACAGCCGCAATGCCGGCGTAAGCCGGAACCCCATTGAGGCTAACCTCCGTCATCCGCATCGGTGGGTCGGTATGGCCGAAGTTCAGGAAGGCCCCACTAGAACACATAGGAGCAAAAGTAGCTGTAGTTACGACATCAACAGTACGCGCTACCTCTTTTTCACCATGCTGTTTTACTAAGCCAATCACTTCCTCGGCTGTAACAATTACAGCCTGGCCAGTCTTGATTCTGGCATTGATCTCGTCATAGGTCTTCTGCATGCTTCTACCTCCGTTTGGCCTAAGGTTATCTACGCAAAAAAATAACCTCTTTTCCGGCGAGAAAAGAGGTCAAAAGAACATCTTATCTGCCAGGGGTCACCTACGACCTCTGCAGGAGTTAGCACCTTGGCGCACGCGCTAGGTTGCCGGGTTTCATCGGGCCAGTCCCTCCACCACTCTTGATAAGAACACTGCGTATTTAATTGTTCCCATTATAAGGGGCCCAGTCAGGGCTGTCAACAGTAACGTGCTGTTAAATTTAACCTAAAGCCGGGAGGTAGCGCAATACGCTTAGAAAATGACTAAAGCTACCGGCTAACACAAAAAGATGCCAAATCTCATGAAAGCCGAACACACCCGGTAAGGGATTCGGTTTTTTGGTGGCATAAATGACGGCCCCTAGGCTGTACATCAGCCCGCCAATGGCCAACCAAACGAGGGCACCGCCCGGCAATGAACGTACCAAAGGTGCCGCAGCAACCACGATCGCCCACCCCATAGCCAAGTACAAGCCTGTGGTAAGCCAACGCGGCGCATCGATCCAGAAGATGGAGAAAAGGATGCCAAGGATCCCGATTCCCCAGATGACGCCTAGCAGCCAAAAACCCCAGGGTCCCCGCAGTGGTCCTAAGCAAAAGGGAGTATAGGTGCCTGCTATCAATACGAAGATCATAGTGTGATCCAGGCGGCGCAGATTCTGAATGACACGGGCACTAGCCTGCACAATGTGGTAAATGGCGCTGCTCGTGTATAACAGAATGAGGCTAACCCCAAAAACAGTGAAGGAAACTATCTGCCAAACGTTACCCTGCTGGATTGCCACCCAGAGTAACCATGCCAAAGCTCCCACTGACAGGATTGCTCCTAAGAGATGCGTCAAACCACTGATTGGATCTCTAAACCTTTTACGCATTTGTCTCTCAACCTCCTTGACTAGCTAAGCACACCCCAATAATATCATATTGTTACCAACATTTTGCGACAGCCCCACTAAAAAGCCTACGTTACTCTAGGTGGAAATTATGTACAAGCCGTTCTAACAGTGCCGCCAAGTTCCTCAGTTCGCTGGCTGCAGCTGCAACCTCCTGCACCCCAGCGGTCTGCTCCTCTGTGGCAGCAGATATCTCTTCGGCACCAGCAGAGTTCTCTTCTAAGATAGTTGACATCGCACTGACTACCGCTAACAGATCATCACTATGACGCCCCAATTCGGCGCCTAGACGCCTGAACTGCTGCGCCTCCTGTTCTGTATCTGTAGCAATGGAGGCGATAGTAGCTAATCCAGCCATAGAGTCTCTGATAGTCGCAACTTGCCCCTGTATTTCAACAGCCTCTACAGCCATTGCCTCATTGGCAGCGTTTGTTTCGGCTTGCATTGTTTCTATCAAGCCAGTGATGTTGGTCGCCGCGTCCCGAGATTCATCCGCTAAGTTGCGCACAGCGTCGGCTACTACAGCAAAACCACGACCTTGCTCACCGGCGCGCGCGGCCTCGATGCTCGCATTCAAGGCTAGCAGATTGGTCTGTTTAGCAACACCCTGAATTAGCTCCACAATCTCTCCCACTTGATGGCAGCGATCGGAGAGCGCTCCTATTACCTGCGTAAAGCCGCCCACTCTTTGCGCCACCCGGTCAAGCAGCTGCACAGCCTGATCGGCCGCGACCACACCTTGCTCGGCCGCTGCTGCTGTCTGCCCAGTGGCCTCTAAAGTCACGTTCGCGGAACGCGCAGCCGTGCTAGCCGCCGTCTGCAAGGAAATAGCTACGTCAGAAAGGTCTTGCATCCGTTCCGAAGCATCACTGCCACCTTGCGCAACAGCCTGAATGGAAATAGCAATATGTTCAGCTGCCTGGCCACTCTCATCGGCAGATGCAGCCAAAATATCGCTAGCATGTGTCATATTTGTCACCTGCTCTTGAATTTTGCCTAGCATTTCCCGCAGGCTCGCGGCCATTCTGGCGAGTGACACTGCCAAGGTGCCTATTTCATCGCTGCTTTGATGCTGTATATTAATATTACGCAGATCACCAGCGGCAATAGCCTCCGCGACTGCCGCCATCCGTCCGATGGGCTGAGCAATTCCCTTGTGCATTAAGAAAGCAGCAGCGATTGCGGCCAACACACTGATGATACTGGTGATAACCATGGCATTAACAGCTCGCTGGTTAATTGCCTCACTTTCAGCCTGCAGCCCATGAACGTAGACATCCTCTGCCTCGATCATCTCGTCTAGTAAAGCCTGCACTTCTTTAACGGCTACTGCAGTTTCATACGTGTAAACATCAACGGCCTCACGGGTTTTTCCCGCTCGATAAAGCTCCAGAACCTTTTGCCCCGTTTCATGCACCTGCTTATGGGCTACACCTAAGGCTTCGTAGATCTCGGAGTTCCGGTCTCCCCGATCTTGGGAGGCACTAGTAACAGCGTTAACGCCAGTAGAACTGTCTTCTTCGCGAGATATAGGTGTAGAAGAATAATACCATTGCCCCAGTCCACACTCCGTATGGGACGTCAGTTTTTCCGGCACTTTGCCGAACACGAACATGTCGCTAAACTGATCCACCCAATGCAAATGGTCGTTTTCTTTTTCCACCATAAACTTCTGAAACTCTAGTGCTTCACTGATTTGGTGATGAATCTGCCCATTCTTCTGCAATGAATTGTAAGATACCACTCCAGATGCAGTAGAAAGTAAGATTAAAACCATAAAAGTAAGCCCCAATTTACCTACAACTGATAATCGCATGCGTGAATACCCCCTGTTAAGTCCAAGCTGATAGTTGCTGCGCAACAATCACTTTATTTACCCGTAACGCCCCAGGCGCTGCTAGGTAGTAACAGAAACCATTACCAATAACCAATTCGTTATCAAGGTAACTTCTCCTGCTAACATGACAAAAAAAAATGCCTTTGCACCTAACCAAGTGCGCAGGCATATTTGCAGCAAACATTATAGGCTATTGTGCCGTTTTTCCCAGTAGCGCCGTGCTATTTCCGGGTCGTAAAACGGGAAGGAATACTCGCCGCAGTTGAAAGGGATTTTAGCGGGATGAATCCTGCCCTCCCTGCTGTAGGACTTGGGAACCATGTGTGCCAGCAGCAACATCATCGTAAGGCTTGCAGTCCCCATAGGTAGAGCTGGATAAAAGGCGAAGCCCACCGACTAGATAGTCCACTTTTAACTCTTCCCATCGTTGTACGAAATCCCCATTTCCATCGTACTGCGCATGAACGTCACACTCGTAAGCGTACTCCGTCTCGACAAACCGCCCTCCATAGCTGCCTACCATACATCCCCAAGTAATTCTGTCGAACTATGTCGACAAACAAAAATAAAAAATTAAATATTTGATGGTGATAAACTAACCACTTGAAGGATAAAAAAGAATAGTGTATTCTTTAGGTAGTTGAGCAAGGGTAACATAAACGCACTTTCAAGAGGAGGTGGCACCTATAAGAAGGTGGGCAATATTTGCCCTATGCGCCGTCGCTATTCCCTCTGTAGGCTTTGTTTACTGGATTGCAGAATCTGAACCCTCTGTGCAGATGTTTGTAGCTCCTTCTATAGCTAATCATCCACATCTGTTAATAGCTTTTACCCTTCGCTTTCCATCCAAAATCTACAGTAGATTTGTGCGGTTTCAAGATGCTTGCTATACAGATGCCGGGGTGAGATTTCAGCAGGAAAGGGCCTGGATATATGAGGAATTGCTTTGGGCGGGTACATCAGCAGATGAAAGCACTATGACTGATCTGGTAGAAATAGATAACTACGCCCCCAAGGGGAAGGAATACATCTCATTTATGTTCAAATTACGAGATAACGCTTACGTTGGTCCATCCAATGCCCCCTTGAAGCTCAGTACCGGGCCCTACAAGGTCACTTTGCGCTACAAGGTACTCTGGTTTTCCCGCATAAAAGAGTTCTCCTACGGGGAACCGATGAAGTACGCCGTTCTCCCCCTAAGCAACTATCCCGGTCGGCTTAGCTCATCGTTAGAAAAAAGCACCTCCCTGTTAGCTATGTGGACTAACATTGGAGGTGCTCTTTGTTGTTTTAGTCACACAGGCTAAGGCTATTATGCCGTTTTTCCCAGTAGCGCCGTGCTATTTCCGGGTCGTAAAACGGGAAGGAATACTCGCCGCAGTTGAAAGGGATTTCGTGGCCCCGCCCTAGAACCAGGACCAGGTCGTCAGCATCCGCTTGTTCCATCGCTGCCGCAATCGCTTTCTCTCGATCCAGCTCTACCAGGTGAGGGGCATGGATGCCGGGCAATGTTTCCGCCGTAATGTCTTCGGGAGCTTCCCAGGCCGGGTTGTCACTGGTGAGCACAATGAAATCGCTATAGCGACTAACCACATCAGCCATGATAGGTCGCTTCTCCCGGTCGCGGTTACCATTACAGCCAAATATGGTGATTATCTTACCCTTGGTAATCTGGCGGGCCAGCTTCAATACTTGCTCAAAACCATCTGGCGTATGGGCATAGTCAACAATTACGGTGGGCGAATGCCCAATAACTGTCCAGCGCCCCTCGGGCAGGGTTAGGTAGGGGACGCCGTCTAAGAAAGCAAAGGGATCTAGATCAAGACAAGCTATACCACCGAGAGCAAATAGCAGGTTGTACAGGTTGTACTCGCCATACAGGGGCGCCGTTAGTCGCTGCTTACGCCCATCAATCTCGAGGAGAAAGGTGAGACCATCGGCACGAATTTCAACCTCACTAGCACGAATGCGCGCCGGGCGGGTAAGGCTAACAGTTAAGCTATGCGGATGCTCTGCAGCTAAGCGCCGCCCATAGGGATCGTCAATGTTGATTACTGCCTGCCGATGGGGAAGCCGGAACAAGCGCTTCTTTGCCTGGAAATAGGCCTCCATTGTCTTATGATAATCGAGGTGATCCTGCGTCAGATTAGTGAAGATGATGCCGGCGAAATTGAGATTCCGGGCCCTTTCTTGGTCGAGAGCCATGGATGACATCTCCATAGTCACAACCTGAGCGCCTTGTTGCTTTAGCTTGGCCAAAAGACGAGCCATCACTACCGCATCGGGAGTTGTATTATGGGTCTCTTCTAGTAGGTGGTCTTGCGGCAGAAAAACCCCCAAAGTGCCAATCATGCCAGTGGCTATGCCTGCCCTATTGAGCAGACTAGCTAGCAAATGAGCCGTTGTCGATTTGCCATTGGTACCAGTGATTCCGATCTGCTGCAGGGACTGACTATAATCCCCATAGTAAGCATAAGCTAGATCGGCCAGGGCCTGACGACTACTGGATACCTGGACATAATTAGAATAAGCAAGCGGGCGCTCGCCCACAATGAATGCGGCCCCCGCTGTTATTGCCTGTTCAGCAAATAGATGGCCATCGAAGTGCTGGCCCACAACACAAACAAAAACAACCCCGGGCCGCAAACGCCGGGAATCATGCTCGATACCGCTCACGGTTATCTGGCCACTAGCGATGCCCGCAACTAGTTCTGCAAAGTTCATTACTATTTCCTCCCGCTTACTCTAGTTCATCCCCAGCGGCTGCATCCTGGCGACCACGACCGCGCGCAGCTAGCCATTTCATCATCTTCATCAGCCCAGGAGCAAAAGTCTGCCAACACCAATATAAAAACGGACGCACCGGCAACTCGTATTCACCGATGAACTCAACTAAGTCGCCACCGAAGCTCTTCTTGAATTGATAAAGCCCATATAAAGGAGATGTCTCTGATTGATCAACCGGCACTCCGGAAAAGTCAAAAGAAGTAGCGCCCTTACTCTTGGCCCACAGCATGCGCTGCCAATTAAGCCCATAGTAGGCTCTTAGCTGTGAAAACTCACGCATCATGCCGCCATATACCGCCCAGGCTTGGCGGCCACAAACTATGGTAATACTGGCAGCCACCACCTGGCCATCTTTGGAGCCAATAATGAGTGCCGCTTGGTCACCCATTACTTCTAATAGGCGCTCATAATAGGCTGCATTCCGGCCCAAGAACCCCTTGCGTCGGCTAGTGTCTTGCAGCACTGCCATGAGGTCCGGAACATCTGCCGTAGTGCCTTGTCGGTAAACTACACCGTTTTTCTCTGGGTAGCGAATATTGTAGCGAATCTTCTTAGGAATAGACGCTAATAACTCGTCAGGCTCAGCCCCGATATCTAGGCGAAAAGTAAATTTGGGCTGCACGCCGCCGAAAGGATGATCGCTTTTCACTGGGCGAAAACCTAGTAGTTTTAGCTGCTCGGCTAACAAGTCGTCAGTCCAGGCTGGATCAACCTTCAGGGCGAAAGCACCCTGGCGGCGCAACTCGGCTTGCAGGGCCGACCAAAACTCGGGCAGAACGCTTTCCCCCGCAGCGGTCAACAAGACCGGGCCTCGGGGCGCATAGGCTAAATAATAAGGAAGTAAAGGGATTTTGCGCAACCAAATAGTAATGGCGATTACCGGCTCCCCTGTTTGCTCATAGAGGTAATGCCGTGGATGCCACGATTGCGATTTAAAACGGGCCCAAGCCGTCGTCTGAGCGAACTCGGGGCCGGTGGAATTAGCAATTAAGGTATCAAAATAGCCAGTTTCATCTGGCTGCAGCATACGTAGCATATGATTAACGCCTCCATTTACGTAGGCCTTAGACAAGCACTATCTGTTCCCATTATAGGATTGACATTTTTTTGCGTCAAGCAAACCCCCTAGAATCAATGTTGCCATGTTCTCCGCACACTAGACAGAAGAATAGTCTTGGCTAGCAGGGTTAGCCGGTCGCATGCTGAATTATTAGCTAGAGGGGCTAGGGGCTGCGGGGTGTTGCTTAGAGCACAGGAGCAGGCTCCAATCGTGC
>CALNBW010000055.1 GCA_937874815.1 uncultured Bacillota bacterium
ACTCGCGCTAAGGACTATCTTTATCTGCTCGCTCCTAACAACTACCGTGACCAGGCCACGAACGATTCTCCTTTTCTGGCGGAGGCCTTTGGCCAACAGCTCGAGCCTCGCCGCCAGCAACAACAAAGGCAAACAGAATGGCCGCAGACGAGGGCCGGCGGCAGCAGCACGACGACCTCGGAAACTATTGCCCCCAGCGGTAGCAGGCAGCCACCTCCAGCCGTAGGGCAGACCGTTAGGCACAAGGACCTTGGCCTAGGCAAAGTGGTGGGCTGTGCAGAAGAAAAAGCACGCGGACAAATCTTCCACGTGCTTACTATTGATTTTCCTAGCCGCGCTGATTTTAAGCTCCATTGGGAGCTGAGCCTACAGATGGGCTTCGTCAGGGCCACCGAAGAAGCCGCTCCAAGCCTCGGGCAGGGTCTTGCTCCTGCGCAAATCAGCGGGCAAGTATGAGGTAGATGATGCCATAGAGAGCGCCGGCAACCAGTAACAACGGGATGCCTAGGGTGAGAAAGGCGGCAATCAGCATGGCTGGCAGGTCGCCTTTCTCTAGCTTAATTTCTTCCATTTGCCGATAGTGCTCGTCAAGTTCCTCGGAGGTCTTCTGCTTAGGAAGACGCTCCCTTAACCTCTTGAACAACCGTTTCACCTCTGTTCGCTAGCGGATAATGGCAAGCGACGAAATGCCCCGGTTTCATCTCCGTCCACTCGGGCACTACCTCTTTACATGCGCCAACCGCATATTTGCAGCGGGTATGAAAGCGGCAGCCGCTGGGCGGATTGATGGAACTGGGGATATCGCCCTTGATTAGCGCCAGTTCTCTGTTGGCTTCGTCTTCAGTAGTGGGGATAGCTTCTAGTAATGCTTCCGTATAGGGGTGCAACGGGTTCTGGAAAATCTCCTCGGGAGTGGTCAGCTCCACCAAGATACCCAAATACATAACACCAATGCGATCGCTGATAAATTTGACTACACTCAGGTCGTGGGAGATAAACAAGTAGGTCAATTTCTGTTGCTCCTTCAAGTCAAGCAACAAGTTGATGATCTGCGATTGAATAGACACATCCAGCGCGCTAACTGGCTCATCGCAAACCACAAACTTAGGCTGGGGTGCCAAAGCCCGGGCAATGCCTATTCTCTGCCGTTGCCCCCCAGAGAACTGGTGGGGGTAGCGATGCAAAGTATAAGCTTGCAGGCCGCACTTATCCATGATATTCAGCACATATTGCTCCAGCATCCGAGTGCCAGGCTTAAAGATGTTATGGGCCGTGAGGGCTTCGCTGATTATCTGGCCTACTGTGAGCCGAGGATTAAGGGATGAATAGGGATCTTGGAAAATCACCTGCAATTCTCGGCGCAGAACCCGCATCTCTTCGGCGGTCAATTTCGCCAGATCAATGCCATGATCCTGCATTCCATCCAGTCGGGAGAAATCCTTTTTTCCAGCATAACGCTCTTTTAGCTTGTCTACCGCCTCTCGTCTGGTGTCAAATTCAAGTTGAGCTCTCCTGAGCGCAGGCACCAGGGCCGCAATTTCTTGCTTGCAGTCTGCAAGACGCTGGTTATCTTCCATCGTCCTAGCGTCGATAGCCTGCAACGTATCCCGGTTTAACTCCAGATTGGCCAACTGGGCTGCTAAAGGGACATAAACTGTGCCGGCTTCGTATTCCGCCTCCAGCACACGGGATGCCTCGTGTAAGTCATCGGCCAAAACCAGGCCGCCGGCGATGCGCAGCACGTCTTCGTAGCGCTGGCGCACTCTGCGGGCCCTGCGATCCAGTGTACTGATATCCTCCTCCAGCAAATCCTTACCACTTTCCGTGGCCAGGCGCTCATAATCGGTAACAATGCCAGCAAGCTGGTTAATCAGTCGCCGCACATACTTGGGCTTGAATTCCTCCAGAGTGCGCCCATAGTAAAGGGTACTGCCGCTCGTCTGCGGGTAGAGCTGCAAAAGCACCCGCCCTAGCGTTGACTTACCACACCCACTCTCACCCACCAGGCCTAAGGTCTCACCTTCGTAGATATCTAGAGTGATGTCGTCGTTGGCTTGCACAAAAAGCTGTTCTCGCTGTAAAAATTTCCTCTTAATCGGGAAATGCTTAGTCAGGTTGCGCATGCGAATCAGTACTTTCTTATCTGCCACTGCTTCTCACTCCCTTCTCAGGGTAAAAGCACCTTACCGACTGTACTGGGCTCACCCGCTGCAAGCCAGGCTCCTGCTCATGGCAGGTGGCTGTCGCATATTTGCAGCGGGGCGCAAATTTGCAGCCCAGCGGCAGGTCCAGCGGGTGGGGTACTGCCCCTGGGATGGCTTCTAGCCGACTACCCTGCTGACTCTTAAGGAGGGGAATAGAGAGCAGCAGCGCCTCTGTGTAGGGGTGGGAGAAATCGCTGCGGGGTTTGAAAATGTAATCTACGGGCGCTGTCTCCACCACTTGCCCACAATACATCACTGCCACTTCGTCGGCCATCTGATTGATGACCCCTAGATCATGGGTAATGAACATGATCGCCGTACCAAACTCCTCCTTGAGCTCATTCATCAGGCGCAGAATCTGGGCCTGAATGGTGACGTCAAGGGCTGTTGTCGGCTCGTCGGCAATTAACAGTTTAGGACGGCAGGCCAAAGCAATGGCTATCATCACCCGCTGCCGCATACCACCCGATAGCTGATGGGGATACTGATAAGCAATCTCTTCCGGGTTAGAGATTTTCACAGCCTCCAGCATCTCCACAGCTCGCTCGTGTGCTTGTTCTTTGCTCAGCCCCTGATGCAATATCAGCGACTCGCTGATCTGGCGGCTGACGGTAAAGACTGGATTCAGGGATGTCATCGGCTCCTGAAAAATCATGGAGATGGAGTTGCCCCGAATTTCATAGAGCTCCTCTGTTTTCAGGTAAGTAATGTCTTGCCCATCAAAAACAACTTGGCCCGAGTAAATACGCTGGTTATCTTCAAATAGCTGTAAGATACTTAGCGCTGTCTGACTTTTGCCGCTACCCGATTCGCCTACAACTCCTAAAGTCTTGCCTTCTTCCACACTCATGGAGACCCCGTTAACAGCCTTAATCAAACCGCGCCGGGTATCAAAATAGGTGTGTAAGTCTTTGATTTCTAGCAAACTCATTTCTCTTACCCCCTATTTCTCATTTGCTCTTGGGTCCATGGCCTCACGCAAAGCGTCACCGACCAGGTTGACGCTCAAGGCGGCCAGCACCACGAACAGGCCCGGAATGAGCCATCTCCACCAGTAGTATTCAATCACCGAGGAACTCTGAGCGTTCATGAGGATGTTGCCCCAGGAGGGGGTAGGAGGAGCAACACCAAAGCCGAGGAAAGACAAACCGGCCTCAGTGAGCAGCGAGCCCGCATAGCCCAGCGTAACACTGACAATCACCAAGTTGAAGATGTTGGGCAGAATGTGGCGGGTGATGATGTTATTGTACTTAACACCTAAGGCCCTAGCTGCCAGAACGAAATCTTTTTCCCGTTCTAGCAGAATCTGCGCTCTCACTAGGCGAGCCAAGCCGGGCCAACTGAGGACACCAATGATAACCATAATCATGTAAATGCGGTGCATCTCCGACACTCTACCAGCGACGACTGCTGAGAGGGTGATAGCTAGAGGCAAAAACGGCACGGCGATCACCACGTCGGTGAAGCGCATTAAAAGGTTGTCAATCCAGCCGCCAAAGAAACCTGCCGTCATGCCAAAGAAGAGGGCGATAACGACCTCAATGACCACGGCAATGGCACCGACAGTAAGGGAAATACGGCCGCCATGAATAATGCGGGTGAGCAAATCACGGCCCTGCTCATCGGTGCCGAAAGGAAAGCCCTTATTGCCCCAAGCGCTGATGGTGCCATCCTCATGCACTGCGTAGTTCTGGAACATGCTACAGAAGATGCGCTCCACTGGTTTTTTCCCCAGGGAAGGCGGCAATTTCAGCTGCTTGTAGTGGTCGGCACCCCAATGCGCCACTGAGCCATTATCAAAAAGGAGCGTCATGTTGTTTTTGCCCCCTTGCATAGCTCTGACCTGCCCCTGTTTTTCAGGCACTTGCAAAAGGCCATATTCGGGATCTCCCCACACGTGCAGTTCGCCTTGATCGTCTAGAGCCAGCACCGCACGATAAGATGAAATCAGGTCGACAACTTTAACCGACCCATCCTGCAGTGCTTCCGGCACCCGGCGGAACGCGTTTTCAATGCCGGTAGTTACAACCGTACCATCATCAAGCAGCAGGGCCATGTTATTGGAGCTAGCCGCTACTTTTACGATGTGACCCTGATGTTCAGGACGAACAATATCCACCCTGTTAGCCATGACACTGCCCCAAACATATAACTCGCCGTCAGCAAACAGGACGGCTGAATACACCTCACTAGCAATTATCTCCTTCGCCTGCTTGCTGTTTAGCATCGTCTGCAGGTTTGTCGGCACTTCTGCTTGCTGGAAATTGTTTAAGCCCCAGCCGTAGATCTGCCCCCGATCGTCAAGGGCCAAAATATGTCTGTCGCCTGCTACTACCTGCACAGTGTTAGCTTGCTTCACCTCCGCCGGGATTTCCCGAATGCGCGTGGAAAAGTTCTTGAGCAAGTACACGGGCTGCGTTCCCCAAACGTACACGTTGCCCGCATTCGAAAGGGCAACTGAGAAGGAAACCCCGGAAGAAATCTGCTTAACGCCTTCCTTGACCAAAGCTTTGGGATACTTGAGATAGTTGTTGCCCGGACGCAGGTTGCGCAAGGTAGTTTCGGTATGGCTAAGGTTAATCGGCATTAGGTACGAACCGATGAACGAAAAGGACATGATGCAAATAAAGCCGACTAGCCCAATAATGCCGAGCTTGTGCCGAAAGAAGTTTCTAATCACTGTCTTGGCCGGCGTCATTATTGCTTCTTCCTCGAGAGCCGACAGCTGCGGCCTATTCCCAAAAAATAGACGCCTAAACATAGAGATTAACGAACCGAGTAAGCCTCCCTGTTGTTTCAGGACCGGGTCGCGTTGAGTGTTAGCGTCCACAATTGTCGCCTCCTTATTCCAGCTTAATCCGCGGGTCTACTAAGCCGTAGGTGATATCGGCCACGAAATTAGCGATAATGCTCAGTATGGCAAAGAACAAGTTCATAGAGATGACCAGCATAAAGTCACGATTGCTCAGGCCCTTGACGAGCACATGTCCGATGCCATTCCAAGCGAAGACCGTTTCAGTGATGGCGGCACCGGAGAATAGGGAGAAAATCGTCCCGATGATAATCGTGGAGACAGGAATGAGCGCGTTGCGGAAGGCATGGGAATAAATAACAACCTTTTCCGCTAGGCCCTTAGAACGTGCAGTGCGGATGTAGTCTTGAGTCAGGGCATCAATCATGGCATTACGTACATAACGAATAGTACCAGCGAGACTGATGATAGTTAGCGTCAGAACAGGCAAGGCCATATACCTTAGCCAAGAAAGATAATAGGCCACTCCTTTGCCATGCACGGTAAGGGGCATCCCCCCCGGGGGGAGCCACTTGAGCTTGATGGCTATGGTAAATATCAGTGATAAGGCCACGAAGAATGAAGGCATAGAATAGGTGATCAGGGAAAATACCTGCCAAGCGTTGTCATAAGGTTTTCCCCGCTTAACAGCCATTTTTATTCCTACTGGCAAGGTGATAGCCAGCTCCAAGATAATGACAAAAATATTGAGGATGATGGTATTCTTTATCGGTTCCTTAATGGCATCTTTCACCGGCCGATTATACAGGGTAGACCAACCTAGTTCGCCTTGCAAGGTATTGCCGATCCAGCGCATGTATTGCTGTGGATATGACTTGTCCAATCCCAGCTTGGTATGCATTGCCTCATAAGCTGCCTTGTAATGCTCGGCCTTGAGCCCTGGATTGAGCATCATACGCACGGGATCGCCGGGCATTACCTTGAGCAAAGCGAAGAGCATAATGGTGATTAAGATCAGGACCGGGATTAACGATAGCGTCCTACGAATAATGTATCGTAACAAAACGCAACCTCCTTTGCTTTCTACATCGCAAATAACCCGCCGCAGACCAGCCAAGCCCAAACCCATTGCAGCCGGCCAGCTACAGAAGAGGGATAGGGGATAGCGCTATGCCATCCCCTATCTGGCGCAACTCGCTTGCTAGAGCGCCGAGGCCCTGATGCTATTTCTTGGTGATATCGCAGATTATATTGGACCAATCTGCAAACGGCGTGGTGTTCATGCCCTGTAAGCGCTTGCTATAGATATCGTAGTACTGGTTAGAGTACAACGGGATTGTTGGCAGGTAATCAGCATAATGCCTCTGGAACTCCAGCCAAAGCTTAGAGTACTCGGCCTTCTGGGACGGCTCAAGGTTGCGCATGGCGACGGTAAGTCTATCCATCTCTGGGTCATTTACTTGGTTAGCGTTCATCCAAGTGCGCAGGTATTTAGAATGGTAGCTATAGTAAGGATCATACGCTACACCGAAGTTTGATGCTAAGTTAAAGGTATGGTATTTTCGCTCCCCGGGCGGTAGTTCATAAGCGTAATAGTAGTTGGCCAGCAACGCATCAAAGTCACCCCGAGTTAGCGTGAACTCGATACCGGCTAATGGAGCATTAGCCTTCAACTGCAGCTCAACGTTATCAGTGACGTCGTTATCTTCCGTTCCGAAGTGGTTGATGATTAATTTTTCCTTTTGAGCGTTATGGCGAATGTAAGTACCCTCTGCGTTAGCCTTAGAGGCATCAAACGGGGTCTTGCCGTCGGCTTCAAACTTCCACTCGGTCTGGTCAAGCAATTCGTTAGCCTTGACAGTATCACGGCTAAAGTGAGGCAACGCATCAATGGCCGCCTTGTTGTCCTCGTACATCCACTGGGCCAGGCCATAGTGGCCGTTAGTTACCGAGCCATAGCCACCAAGCACGTTCTTGATGATCTCGTCTCTATCCATCAGGTAAGCTAACGCATGGCGCACTTCCTTGACCGCAGTTGGGCCAAAGTCGCAGTGCATGAAGAAACCACCAAAACCGTTACGGGCATAGTAGTGGGCCACTGTGTTTTCGCTGTCGGCTTTAGCCTTTTCGATCTTCTCGCCCTCAATCACGCCAGTCACCATGTCGATTTCGCCGTTAATCACCTGGTCCACATCAGTGGCCTGGTTAATGGAGCGGATAATAACCGTCTCAATCTGCGGTTTCTTCTTGTCGTAAGTGCCTTTGAAATACTTGTTGGCCACAAGAGTTACAGCGTTGTTTTCAAAGCTGACGAACTTGTATGGGCCGCAAGTTACTGTTGGGCTGAAACGCTCACCAGAGGCGATAGCGGAAGTGGCTTCTGTTAGGTCAATGCCCGCAATCTTGGCACCATCGGCATTCACATCAATAGTTGCACCGGGGGCCCAGACAGCCATGGGCAAGGGCATGTAGGACGCATAAACCGTCTCGTAGAAATAGGGGAGCTCTTCAGCATCGATCGTAATCGAGAAAGTGTAATCATCAATTAGGTTGACGCCCTTGAAACGATCAACTTCTCCGCTGTAGTAGGGTGAATACCCGACTAGCGCGTCTCCCTCAGTGCTGGACGCACCGGCTTCCACCCACTGGGGTGAGGAATACCAAAGAATGTAGAAGACGTAGTCTTTAGCGGTAATAGGGGTACCATCGTTCCACTTGAGATCCTTGTGTATGGTAAGGGTGTATGTCTTGTTGCCCACTTCATCAAGCTCGGTAGTTTGGTTCTTGACCACAGTTTCGTTCAGAACGATCTCGCCTGCAGGTGTTGTTTCGTAGGTGGAATACCCCATAACTAGGTTGCGGACCCAGACATCATAAGCGCTGTTGCCGAAACCAGGCACAAAGTTGCCTGAAAGCTCTGGGCTACCGACGATCAGTGTCTGGGGTTCGGGCTTCGCACACCCTACCAGTGTTCCCAGGACCAGGGCCAATGAAAGCAGCAGTAACAGTGACTTCCTCATTTTTCTCCTCCTCTTTAAATTATCCCTTCGGAAACTGAACCTTTGTGCCGCATCAGGTTAGCTAACGTTGCTATACCATGATATTCAACAGCACTCGGAAAAAATCCTGCCTGTTTTAATAAAGTTTTCTATAAAATCTAAGTCAGAGAACGCAAAGTCCTTGCTTCTTTCTTTTAATTGTCGGGAAGTACCTGTAAATGCAGCGATCTACATGCCTGGGATTTTTATCCGGAAAGGAAAGAATAGTGCTACGGGCAGGAAAGAACGCTGCGAAGAGAGAATTACGAAGGAGAAGAATTGGAGACCAGCCGGGGCGACCGTCCGAGACCACCGAAGAAGTCCCTTAGAGTCCGGGAGAAGGTCGTTGGTCCTGCGTAAAGCGCATTG
>CALNBW010000056.1 GCA_937874815.1 uncultured Bacillota bacterium
ATAACCGGATTAGAAAATCCGTGCTGTCGTCTGTACAGCTCGCCGCCCTTGCTGTTTAATACAACCAGAGAAGTATCGGTAAGTAATGCCAGTCCGTCATTTGCCTTTGTCAAACTAAGAACCGAGCTTCCTGATATTTCGACGGGAAAACCGTCACCGCTCTTTCTTTGCTTAGACTACTCAAGATGCCCCCAGCTAACATAGAAGCTGATGCCATTCTTCTTGACGGAAGGGATATTCTTAACCTTACATCTAGCCAAGTACGAAAAATCAGGGGCAAGGATATATCCATGATTTTTCAAGAACCGATGACCTCGCTTAACCCGGTCTTTCGTGTCTCCAGACAAATGCGAGAGGTTTACCAGACTCATACTGAATTGAGCAAGCAGGAAATTGACGAGGCCTGCATTGAGTCCTTGCGGAGAGTCGGAATTCCTGACCCTGAAAAGAAGTTTTTTGCGTATCCTCATGAACTATCTGGTGGATTACGTCAACGGGTGATGATCGCTATGGCCTTATCTTCCCAACCCAAGCTGCTAATAGCGGATGAGCCAACCACTGCTCTCGATGTTACCGTGCAAGCTCAGATTCTAATGCTCCTAAAGCAGATGAACGCAGAACTAGGGATGTCTGTTTTGCTTATTACTCACGATTTCGGTGTAGTTGCTGACTTAGCAGACGATGTCGTTGTTATGTACGCTGGCAAAGTGGTTGAGGCTGGGGCTTTAGAAGCAATTTTGTACACGCCCAAGCATCCTTACACAAAAGCTCTAATTGAGTCCATCCCGGGGCTCCAGGTTAAGCGGGGGGGTAGGTTAAAGTCAATCGGCGGGATGGTTCCTAACCTTTTGCGCCTACCAGACGGTTGTAGATTCGCACCCCGTTGCCCCTATGCGGATGACTTATGCCGACAAAGCCAGCCGGCAACTGAGCAGACAGATGACCGTACTATCGCCTGTTTTAAGCGGGGGGAATTGGCATGAAAAACACTTTGATTGAAGTTAATAACTTGAAAACATATTTCCCCGTGAAACAGGGATTGTTTTCAAGAGTGGTTGACCATGTGCATGCTGTTGATGACGTCTCCCTAAGGATTAGACAAGGGGAAACGCTAGGGTTGGTGGGTGAATCGGGCTGTGGTAAAACCACGCTGGGGCGCACCATCCTTCGACTGGTGCCCGCCACCTCTGGTGAGGTTATTTACAACAACGAGGACCTTTTGTCTCTAGGCGACAAGCAGTTTCGTGACCTTCGGGGCGAGCTGCAGATAGTCTTTCAGGATCCCTATAGCTCCCTAAATCCCAAACGCACAGTGTCACAAATGCTAAGTGAGATACTGATGGTACGGGGGGGAATGGACAGAGCCCAGGCTCACGACAGACTTAACGAACTTCTGATCCAGGTAGGGTTAAGCCCTTTATATGCGTCAAGGTATCCCCACGAGTTTTCTGGGGGGCAGAGGCAGAGGATCGCCATAGCGCGGGCAATTGCACTAAACCCAAAATTTGTTGTGTGCGATGAAGCGGTTTCGGCCCTGGACGTTTCCATCCAGTCGCAGGTAATAAACCTACTGATCGACATTAAGAACGAAGGCGATATGACCTATTTGTTCATATCCCATGACCTCAAGGTAGTGCAACATATCAGCGACCGCGTCGCTGTAATGTATTTAGGGCAGATAGTGGAACTAGGCCCCACCGAGCCTGTCTTTGAACGACCTTCCCATCCATATACAAGAGCTCTGCTTTCAGCGGCCCTAACATTGGACAAAGACAAGAACCAGAAGCGTATCATTCTTGAAGGGGAGACTCCCAGTGCGACAAATATCCCCAAAGGTTGTCGCTTCAGCAGCCGCTGCTGGAAAAGCACTGAGAAGTGCAAAAGCGAAGCCCCACCCCTAACAGAAATAGAGCCGGGCCACTCTGCCTCCTGTTTCTACTTAGATTAGCCCCCTTCGAGGCATACGAAACTCACCACCGCGAAGCACTTTCAGGCCTAGTGCATCGCGATGTAGTGGCGGCACAATCATGTAACGCGCTGCTAAGTAGCCTCGTTCAGTCCAACTAAAGCAAAACCCCCGCGCAGAACGCGCGGGGGTTTTGCTTTAACTATTCGACCCTGTAATGGGCTTCCTAGTTAGTCTTACGGTAGGGTGATGGTGACTACGTCGCCAGCAGCCCAGTGTACGTTCCAATTGAGGTTTTCACTGACGAAACGTACAGGGACATAGGTGCGATCGTTCTTAATGAACGGAGCAACTTTCATAGTTACAGTTTCGCCATTGATCTTAGCGGTGGTGGAACCAATGGTTACCTCAACAGTGGTTTCGCCAACGACGAACTTAGCTGTCTTGGTCGCTTGGTTCCAAGCAAATTTGGCACCGAAATCCTCGAATTGACGAGCCTGCACGTAGAGGAAATCGCCTTCACGATGTACTTGGTCGCCCTTGAGGACGATAGCATCGGACAAGTATTCGATTTCGACTACTTCGTCAAATACGTTGTCGCTGGAGTCCTGAGCCTTGATATGGACCTTGTTCACACCAGGTTTCAGGGTTTTTACGAACTCGTATTTAGCGCCAGGCCAGAAGTCGACGTCTTTACCATCAATGTTGACACGAACGAGGCGGACGTTATCGGAGACAACGATGGTAGCCTTGTCACCCTTTACTTCATAGGTTACCTTTGGAGCTTCCGCATCGTAACCAATCTTGATGGTGTGCTCAACTACAACGTCCTTAACATCGGTAGCACCGGTTACTTTTACAGAACCAGTCGGCATACCTACTGGGTAGATAACCTGGCCCTTGTCGTCAGTCTTGCCGAGGCTAGCTTCGCCAGCCTTCATTGCCTTACCAACGATTGGGTTGCCGTTAGCATCCTTGTAGGTAAGGGTGAGGTTGTTCTGAGCGCCGACAATAATCATGCCAGGATCGCTTTCGATGGTAGCTTCTTTGACGAGGAATTCGCCATCAACTAAAGCACCATCAGCAGCGCCAACGCGTAGACCAACGAGAACATCCTCTTCTTCATCAGCAGCGTCATCATACAGGCCATCTTTGGCTAGGATGGTGAGCTTGTGTTCTGCTGCACCGAGAATGGTGAATACGCCCTTGTTATTAACAATGGTGCCACCATGCTCGTTGTAGATTACGAGGTCGGTTAGGTAA
>CALNBW010000057.1 GCA_937874815.1 uncultured Bacillota bacterium
TATGGTATCCGTTTTATATCAACGCCAGCAATCCCGATGAGAATGGGTTGTACGAGATAGATGTTGAGCCACATGATGGGTGGCTAGAGTTGTATCCTTTGAAGTCTCAAGGGATAGATACCGTGTGGCGTTGGGGCAAACCAAAATCTATCGAAAATCTAAACATCAACATTAAGGCAAAGCCGAAGCGTAACGGTGACTATATGATAGTTGAAAAGTATCGCGAAGCACGAAGGATGGCTCGTTCTGTATGGTGGGATAGAGATAGTAATACAGAAAAGGGCACTCTTTTGGTTAAGGACATGTTTCAAGGAAAGGTCTTTGACTATCCTAAACCCGTAGATATGATAATCCGGTTGGTGCAAATGGGAAGCAATGAGGAGGATTTAGTCCTCGACTTCTTCTCCGGCTCTGCGACCACAGCCCATGCTGTCATGCAGCTAAACGCGGAGGATGGCGGTAACCGCAAGTTCATCATGGTACAGCTTCCTGAGGTAACGGATAAGAAATCGGAAGCACATAAGGCGGGCTATCAGCATATCAGTGAGATTGGTAAGGAACACATCCGCCGTGCTAGCCCGTTGACTACGCAAGACCTCGACATCGGCTTCCGCGTGCTTAAACTCGATGATACCAATATGAATGATGTTTACTATGCGGCTGGTGACTACACGCAGGACATGCTGTTGCGACTGGAAGACAACATCAAGTCCGATCGTACGGATATGGATCTGCTATTTGGGTGCCTGCTCGATTGGGGCTTGCCGTTGTCTATGCCACATACCCATGAAGAAATAGATGGCTTTACTGTTCATACCTACAACGAGGGCGACCTGGTTGCTTGTTTCGAGGAGAAAATCAGCGAGAAGGCCATCCGCCAGATTGCCAATCGCAAACCCCTGCGGGTTGTTTTCCGTGATAGCAGCTTTACTAGTTCGCCTGAGAAAATTAACGTGTTTGAGATATTCAAGTTGCTGGCACCGAACACAAAGGTGAGGGTGATATGATGTTTGAGAACCTCCCTATATTAGCGGTAATTGGAGGTGGCGCTGAATGAAACTGCAGTTCAGGCATCAGGCTTTTCAAGCGGACGCTGCCAAGGCAGTTTGCGACGTGTTTGCAGGCCAACCGTTCCGTACCCCGACCTATATGATGGACTCCGGCTTGGGGCAGCTTCCTCTGTCACGGGCAGATGATTTCACCGGCTTTAGCAACGCCCCTATCGTCGTCTCGGACGACAAGATACTGGAGCATATTCGCGCAATACAACGGGCTAGCGGCATTAAACCGTCAGATTCCCTTGTTGGGCGATACAACCTTACTATTGAGATGGAAACAGGCGTTGGTAAAACGTACACCTATATCAAGACGATGTACGAACTGAACAAAAGGTACGGGTGGAGCAAATTCATCATTGTTGTGCCGAGTGTCGCTATCCGCGAGGGCGTATATAAGTCCTTTCAGATGACAGAAGAGCACTTCTCTGAGGATTACGGCAAGAAAATCCGCTATTTTATTTATAACTCGGCCCAGTTGACCGAAATTGACCGTTTCGCCTCGGATAGCAATATCAACGTCATGATTATTAATAGCCAAGCATTCAATGCCAGGGGTAAGAATGCGCGGCGTATCTATATGAAACTAGACGAATTCCGTTCACGCAGGCCGATTGATATTCTGGCAAAGACGAATCCTATTTTGATTATCGACGAACCTCAATCGGTAGAGGGAGCAGCAACCAAAGAACGGCTAAAAGGGTTTGCGCCCATGGTCACGCTTCGTTATTCGGCAACCCATAAGGCTGACAGTATGTACAATATGATTTACCGCCTTGACGCACTAGAAGCCTACAACAAACGGTTGGTTAAGAAAATTGCCGTGAAAGGTATATCCGTTTCAGGCAGCACCGCTACGGAGGGATATGTTTATGTGCAGAGCATAAATCTTTCCAAGGGTAATCCAACTGCTACAATCGAGTTCGATATCAAACGAGGCACAAGCGTCCGTAAGACGTCGCGAGTGGTAACAGAAAGGTACAATTTGTACCCAAACTCTGGGGAGCTTGCCCAGTATAAGGACGGCTATACGGTCGCGAGAATTGACGGCAGGGATTCTTCTGTCGAGTTTACGAACGGGATGAAGCTCTTCGCGGGGGATGTTATTGGAGCGGTCAGTGAAGAGCACCTGCGGCGCATCCAAATCAGAGAAACAATCCTTTCTCATATCGAACGCGAGCGGCAGCTGTTCTCTAAGGGCATTAAGGTTCTGTCGCTGTTTTTCATCGATGAGGTCGCCAAATACAAGCAGTATGATGCGGCCGGTAATGCTCAGGGCGGCATTTATGCTAAAATCTTCGAGGAGGAATACACGACTATTGTTGGCAACATGCAACTTGCGCTAACCGATCCCCAGGGGTATCTTGAGTACCTTGATGGTATAGATGCTGAACGCACACACGCTGGCTATTTCTCAATTGACAAAAGAAGTGGCCGCCTGATTGATAGTACACTTGGCGATAGAAAAGAGCGCACATCTGATGACGTTGACGCTTATGATCTGATTATGAAGGACAAGGAGCGCTTGCTTGATAGGCGTGAGCCAGTGAGGTTTATCTTTAGTCATTCAGCTCTCCGCGAAGGTTGGGATAATCCGAACGTGTTCCAGATTTGTACGTTAAAACAAAGCGGGAGCGACGTGCGCAAGAGGCAGGAGGTAGGGCGCGGGTTACGGCTTGCTGTTAACCAGAACGGCGAAAGAATGGACGAGAACATGCTAAGCCGCTCGGAAATCCATAATGTTAACGTACTAACGGTCATAGCTAACGAAAGCTACGACAGCTTTGCTAAGGGATTGCAGAGTGAGATCGCTGAGGCGGTCGCCTATCGGCCGCATAAGGTTGATGAGGAACTGTTTGTGGAGAAGTTTGGCGAGGACATTGCCAACGTTATTTATGAGAGGCTCATTAAGGACGATTATGTCGCGCGGGGAATGCTAACCGAAAAGTATTACGAAGATAAAAAGAATGGGTCGGTAGCCCTGCCTGAAGAAGTGGCCGCCCGAGCTGCCGACGTTATCGCCGTATTGGATTCCGTTTACGATCCGACTGCTAACGCCCCGGATGATGCACGCAAGAACACTGTTGAGGTAACCCTAGACAGGGGCAAATTGGATAGCAAGGCTTTCCAGGAGCTCTGGTCGCGAATCAAAGGTAAGAGTTATTATGTGGTCGATTTTGATGAAGATGAGTTGGTAGGCAAGTCTATCGATGCCCTTAACGCTCGACTGCGCGTTTCCAAGGTGTATTTAAAAGTAGAAACAGGAGAGCAGGCGCACAAGATCGAGTCTAAGGCACAGCTTGAGGCTGGAGAAGCCTTTGTTCGTAAGGACACGGTGCGAGAGGATGCTGCATCTTATATGCAGCTAAATGCCAATCCGTTGGTGCGCTATGATCTTATTGGCAAACTAGTGGACGGAACAGGATTGACGCGTAAGGCTGTTACCAAGATTATGGTCGGTCTCCAGAAAGCCGTCTTCAGCCAGTTCAGTAGTAACCCAGAAGAGTTCATAATCCGTGCATCTAATATTATCAATGAGCAGAAGGCTACTACTATTATTGAACACATCACCTATGACAAACTGACTGCTGTCCATAACACGGAAATATTCACAGAGCCTGATCTCAAGAAAGGAAGACTCGGTGTGAGTGCTATGGAAGCAAACCGGCATCTCTATGACTATGTTATATACGATTCCGACAAGGAGCGTGACCTGGCCATAGAGCTGGAAGCGCACAGCCAAGAGGTCGAGGTTTATGTCAAGCTTCCGCGCGGATTCTATATTGACACGCCGTTAGGTAAATACAACCCCGACTGGGCCATAGCGTTTTATGAAGGCAAGGTTAAGCACATCTATTTCGTCGCAGAGACTAAAGGCGATATGTCCACCCTAGAACTTACTAAAATAGCGCAAGCCAAAGCCCACTGCGCCCGTGAGCATTTTCGTGCTATCAGTGGGGACAGCGTCGTCTATGATGTGGTAGATAGCTATGATAGGCTGTGGGATTTGGTAAGGGGATAAAAAGCCGATCTACTCAAACGCAGCCAGTAAACGAACCTAGACAACGAGGATCAGTCAGCGTTGGGCTATACGGCTGACCGGCTACGAGTCAAATCAGCCAGAACTTGCAGCCCCAAAAGAAAGGGAAGGATGGGGAAAATGTCTCTCGTGAAGCCACTCTGGACTCAAGCAGATATACTAATTTCTGAGGATGAAGCATTGATGGCCTTATTCGGAGATTATCCTGAAAACCTGCGCGTTGCGGCTAGCTTGTATGACTGGATAAAAGAAGCACTGCCTTTCCGTTGCGGAGTCCGATTAGGAAAAGACAGGATAACTTTCCTGGTTGGAAATTATCGTCCTGCTGCCATCAAGAAGCAGGGAGCGAAGGTGCGCTTGGATGCTGTTTTCTCGAACATATTACCTGAAGGATTCGCGAAAGCCAGTGAGGTGTGGCGGACTGTCGACAGTACCATTGAGGGCTTTGCTGTGTTGGATGACAAAGTCCCGTTTCTTTCGGAGGAAGACATACAAAGTTTTGCTAATGCCTGCAGGAGAATGCAGGGGGTCGCCGCAACAAGTAGGAGACACGAATGTAACGTCCTTGCTGTTTGGCCGGAGGGGAAAGAATGACTGGTCACGCGCTGCGAAAATGGCTGCCGGTTCCTCCTTAGGAACAGCTAGCTAGCAAATAGCTACACATCAGCTGGGGCTAGTGCTGACGTGCTTTGCACTACAGGAAAAGCTCCAAGTATAGCATCAGGATAAGCGCCAAGTCGAATCAGAAGATATACAGCTTGGAAAGGCCGGTATCAGAAAGACGGGGTTACTAACACAACTGTGTCAGTAACCCCGTCCTTTGTTGTCATGCCCCTAATCATCCGGTCTATCTACACCCTCTGCAGCGCGACCTTTGGCTTTTCTCCTCTGGCGCACGCATTCAGTCAGCAGATATTCGATTTGCCCATTGATCGATCGAAAATCATCTGCGGCCCAGGCGGCAATTTGCTCATATAACTCTTGCGATAGGCGCAAAGGAATTTGCTTTCTGATCGTACTCACCTCTAATAGAGGCTGCCACTATTTACAACAGGCTGGACATCCTTGCTGCCGCAGAGAATAACGAGCAGGTTAGATACCATAGCGGCCTTGCGCTCCTCATCTAGTCTTACGATATCGTTTTCGTTGAGCTTATCAAGCGCCATTTCCACCATACCTACGGCGCCATCGACGATCATCTTCCTAGCATCGATAATGGCGCTGGCTTGCTGCCGCTGTAACATGACTGCGGCAATTTCTGGAGCATAGGCCAGGTAGGTAATGCGGGCTTCCAGTATCTCCAGACCTGCATCTGCTACTTTATTTTGGATCTCCTGGCGGATACGCTCGGCCACAACTCCGCTCGAGCCCCTCAGGCTGCCCTCGTCGGGTTCGCCGTCGCCAGTGGTATCGATCCCCGGGGCGATATCGTAGGGATAAATGCGGACGATATTCCTTACGGCGCTGTCGCACTGCAAAGAAAGATATTCTTTGAAGTTGTCGACATTGAACACTGCTTTGACAGTATCGTTGACTCGCCACATGACGGCAATAGCGATCTCCACGGGGTTACCTAAAACATCGTTTACCTTCTGCCTACTGTTATTTAGGGTCATTACTTTTAGAGAGATTTTCTTGCTCCCCTCTTTGGTCTGAACCACATTGCCACCTGCCGCTACCATCTTGGAGCCAGTGTCTACATCGGCACTTTGCCCAAGACGCGTCCCAGCAGCGGGGTCAATTGCCGTGGCAAAAGGATTAACAAAGTAGAAACCCGCCTGCTTCAGCGTCCCGATATATGTTCCAAAGAGCGTGAGCACCAGGGCCTCTTGAGGCCGTATTACCTTCAGTCCAAAGAAAAGGATTGTACCGCCTATTACCAACAGAACCCCCGTAGCTATAGGCAGGGCACCTATGGCACCGTAGGTCTCGCTAAGGATAGCTCCCAGCACAATGAAGCCTATGCCTAACGGGTACAGCAAAATAGAGAGAACCAACATGGGCATACCGGGCCTTGCTTGCAGAGATTTTTCTTGCACAGTTACCACTCCTTTATGTATCAATGTGATATCATCACTATATCACCATGATGGCAGTGTTGCAAGTGTTTGGACGTAGAATTGCCAGCAGGTCTTTCGACCCGCGTATCATGCTGAATATGGCTAATTGGTAGTCAGGTAGCCCTGTCCATGATGCCTGTTGCCTAGTGCCGGCTAATGAAAGAGGGCTTTTTTGCCTATTCCAAAATAAGGCTAGCGCCGCATGTACATGCTATTTCTTTCCTATATGATGAAGGCGGTGGGGTAGCATGTTGACTCCCTATCAGGCGCTACCGCAAACTGGGAACGAAAAAGAAGGGAGGGGGTAGCCGAGTCGCTTGTCGACAGCCACAAATTCGCCTTGCTGGGGGCCGCAACCATCTGCAAAAATAAATAAAGGGAGGATTTGCGCGTGTATAAGAGACTGCTAGCTTTACTGTTAGTGTTGCTGATTGCCGTGCCTCAGGGCCTGTACGCTAACCCTGCTCAAGGAGACATGAACGCCACTCACATTGCAGATCCCTACGCCACTTGGGACCACGACTTCGTAGATTTTGTACCTCCCGCACAAGAGCAGATTGAACTAGTGCAACCGGATGGCACATCGTTTTTCGTCAGGCTGAACCCCATGGAGAATGGGGGGTTGGCCGAGACGCTTGATCAGTATACGATCGTCGCCAATGACGAGGGTTGGTGGGTGTATGCCGACATAGTCAATGGCAAGGTAGTACCCTCAACCAAAATCGTCGGCAAAGATAAACCTACAGGCATCGGCAAGAAGGTAGGCTTGCATAAATCCCTCTGGCTGGATGGCAACAATGAAGACATTCGCGAGCCCCTTTTTGATGCCGTACGCGATATCTACTCGCCTAACAACTCAATTCTGAGCGTCCAGGAACCAGAGACTGTAGTACGCCGTTACGTAGTGTTACTCGTCGAATTTCAAGACGTCAAATTTGAGCCCTACCAAACCCGGGAGTGGTTCGAGCAGCAGCTGAAGGGCTTCGGAGGCAACCCGACTGGGACTCTATCCGAGTATTACCATGAGATGTCGTACGGGAAGTTTCTGCCCATGATGGATGTTTACGGTCCTTTCACTAGCGGCTATAACATGGCCACCTATGACTACCAGATAGCAGGTGGTCGCAACGTAGGCCGAATGATCAATGAGGATATCGGCCCCAAGGTGAAAGATCTAATTGACTGGGACAGCTATGATAATACTCGGGTCGTAAGTGGTAGCGGTGCCAACGCCTACCGCAGCGTCGACATGGTAGTTGTCATTCACGCTGGGCCTGGCAAAGAAGCTACTAGCATCCCCGGTCAGATTTGGTCGCATGCCACAACTGCTAACTTCGCTACCGGTCAACGGGGCGCAGACGGGATCTCAGTCCGCATCCGTGCAGTTAACACCTGTCCTGCCATGGGCTTTAACATCGGGGTAGTAGCTCACGAAATGGGCCATAGCATTGGGGAGTCCGACTACTATAACACCGCTTCACCGCAGACCACTTCCGGAACGGGCGAGTGGGATTTGATGGCCA
>CALNBW010000058.1 GCA_937874815.1 uncultured Bacillota bacterium
AAACCATCCGTAAGCAGCACTAGAATATCGCCCGGCTGGTATTTTACATAAGATTGATATTGATAGCCGTCGCGTGGGCTTGCAGCCGGGCGATATTCTAGTGCTGCTTACGGATGGTTTATTAGACTCGCAAAAGGATATCGCTGACAAAGAAGAATGGTTTGCTCGCATTCTGCGGCAAAGCACGCAGAGTAACCCTGCCGATTTAGTCAAATATCTAATGGATAGAGCAAGCATGAACACGCGCAATCAGGTGATCGATGACATGACTGTGATTGCTATTCGCATAACCAAAGGGGCGGAAGACGTGCCTTTGGTTAGTTAGGCCCACGTCGGGCAACCATCTCTCCTCTCCATCGGCCACACTCTTGGTGGGTGTGGTCTTTTTTTTCTTGAAGCAGCAGAGAATCACGCTTTTGGGTACAATGATAAAGAGGATTAGAGCCGGTTTTGCCTAAAGATAGTAAAGCTAAGGAAGTAGCTGGGGAGTGGGCGGGTGTATGCTGCAAAGAGTAGAAAATTTTATCAGGGAGAACAAATTGCTGGCACCTGGGGATCGCCTGGTTGTTGCCGTCTCTGGCGGCCCTGATTCGGTCTGCTTGCTGCATATCCTGCATCGTTTGAGCCAGAGCTGGGGCTGGTCGCTAGTGGTCGCCCATCTTGAGCATGGCCTGCGTGGGGCCGCTTCTTTGGGCGATGCTTTGTTTGTACAGCGCCTGGCTGCCCAGTTGGGTTGGCCCGTAGTGGTGGAGCACCGCGACATCAATGGTATAATCAGTAAGCAAGGCGGCTCCGTGCAAGATGTTTGCCGCCAAGAGCGGCAGGTTTTCTTACAGCAAACAGCAGGCGCTTGGGGCGCTCAGGCCATTCTTCTGGCTCACCATGCCGGTGATCAAGCGGAGACGGTATTGTTGCACCTAGTACGGGGAGCAGGGCTAGGCGGGCTAGCTGGTATGGCCGCCAAGGATACAGCATCAGGCGGTGTTGCT
Organism: uncultured Bacillota bacterium; assembly: GCA_937874815.1. GTDB lineage: Bacteria > Bacillota > UBA994 > UBA5500 > UBA5500 > UBA5500. The sequence goes on from CALNBW010000058.1 coordinate 990, forward strand.
TATGTAAGGCCTTTGCTCCGGGAGAGCAAAACCTCTATCATGGCCTACCTGCGAGACCAAGGTAGCGGTTTCCGGATGGACGCCAGCAATGCCACAACGGACTATGCCCGTAACCGCATGCGTCTGGAAATCATGCCACTGCTCACAGCTGTTAATCCTGATGTGGAAGCGGCAATAGCCCGTTCTGCCGAGCTGCTGCAGGCGGAAGAGCAATATCTGTCCCAGTTGGCGCTGGCGGCCTGGCAGCGTAGCAGGCCCCCTGAACCCGAGCCCCTGGCTTTGCTTGTCTCCGAGCTCGCTAGTTATCCATTGGCTATCCAGCGGCGTGTGCTGCGCTTAGCTTGGCAAGAGCTCAGCGGCGGGCCCCAAGACCTGACCTTCGCCCATGTGGAGGCGGCTCTCAGTTTGCTGGGGCGGGAGGTTGGCAGTGTCACCAGTTGGCCCCTGGGTTGGCAGGTAAGGCGTAGCTACGATAGGCTGGTCTGGGAAAGCGAGGAACCGCCTGTCAATAGGACGGTTTTTACCTTGCCCATCCCGGGTAGCGTATTGTTGAATAATCGCGAGCAAATAAGGGCTGATATACTAGAGGTTTCTCAGTTTGTAGGCTACGGGACCGATCCGCGCGTAGCCTATTGTGACTTAGAGTCGTTGGCAACTGTAGAACTTCAGGTCCGCTACTGGCAGCCCGGTGACTCTTTCTATCCTCTAGGCCTCGCCGGTAGCAAGAAACTGCAAGATTATTTTACCGATGCCAAGCTGGATAGGCGGGAGCGCCAATCAGTGCCACTAGTAGTGTGTGGTAATCAGATTGTCTGGATTGCCGGCCAGCGTCTGGATGGGCGTTGGCGGGTGACAGCCAATACTAAGAAACTCTTACGTTTGGAATATGGACGACAGTAGAAAGGGAGTTAGTTCATGCATAATGATTTGGAGAGCATACTTATTGCGAAGGAAGCAATAGCTGCAAAAGTGGCCGAACTAGGCCAGCAGATTTCCGCTGATTATGAGGGAGAAGAATTATTAGCAATTTGTGTGCTCAAGGGGGCTATCATTTTTACGGCAGACTTGTTGCGTCAGCTGACGGTAGATGTATCTCTCGATAGCATCTCTATCTCCAGCTATGGGCATTCCACTCGTTCCTCCGGTGTGGTTCGCTTTCTGAAGGACCTAGACGAGAGCGTGGAAGGCAGGCACCTTCTGGTCATAGAAGACATTATTGATACCGGCTTGACTCTCAAGTACTTAACTGAAAACCTGTGGTCACGCAAACCGAAATCCCTCAAAATCTGTACCCTGTTGGACAAACCTTCGCGGCGGCAAGTAGATCTTAAGCCGGACTATGTGGGCTTCAATATTCCAGATAGATTTGTCGTAGGCTATGGCCTGGATTATGCGGAGCGCTACCGGCAGCTACCAGATGTAGGGATTTTAAGACCTGAGGTATATGGAGAATAATAAAGAAAACAACCCTTTTGCTTGTCGCTGCACCTTGCTTTTGCTACAATTAAGGGAGTTAGTGCTTTTTCTCCAGTTGGTCGGAGATTTTGGCTAAATTAGTGCATCAGCGCTGGCTATAAATTTACTAAGTTTTCTTAGGGAGAGGGGCTGCGGAAGAGCTTGAACAAGAATATTCGCACAGCTAGCCTTTATCTACTGTTGATTTTAATTGCCTTGTCACTCTATCAAATGTTTCAAGGTGGCGCACAGCTGGTAAAACAAATTACCTATGCCGACTTTTATGCCGATGTAGAGGCTGGCCTAGTTGTTGAGGCGAAGATGGTAGGAAATGAAGTAACAGGTAAGCTGCAGGACGGTACGAATTTCCGTACTACGGTGCCACCTATCGATGAAGAGGTTATTAAATTACTGCGCGATAATGTGCCTGGCTTTGAGTATAACAACCCTGCCCAAGCACCTTGGTGGACTTCGCTCATCACTTATGTTCTGATGTTTGCTGTGCTTGGTGGTTTTTGGTTTTTTATGATGCAGCAATCGCAGACGGGTGGCAACAAAGTAATGCAATTTGGCCGTAGTCGCGCCAAGTTGCATAGCGAATCCAAAAAGCGCATTACCTTCGCCGACGTAGCCGGTTATGACGAAGTTAAGGAAGAATTGAATGAGATTGTTGATTTCTTACGTGCACCTAAGCGCTTTGTAGAAATCGGGGCCCGTATCCCCAAAGGCGTCCTGTTGGTAGGCCCTCCGGGCACTGGTAAAACCTATTTTGCTAGGGCAGTAGCTGGGCAGGCGGAAGTTCCGTTTTTCAGCATTTCTGGTTCCGATTTTGTGGAGATGTTTGTCGGTGTCGGTGCTTCTCGAGTGCGTGATCTGTTTGACACGGCTAAGAAGAACGTCCCCTGTATAGTGTTTATCGACGAAATCGATGCTGTTGGCCGTCAGCGGGGCGCTGGTTTGGGTGGCGGGCACGATGAGCGCGAGCAAACCCTCAACCAGCTCTTGGTAGAGATGGACGGCTTCGATGCCAACGAGGGCATTATCATGATGGCAGCTACTAACCGCCCAGATATTCTCGACCCGGCTCTTTTGCGTCCAGGACGTTTTGATCGCCAGGTGACGGTTGGTAGACCTAATATCAAAGAGAGAGAAGCTATCCTTAAGTTGCACACCCGTAATAAGCCGATGGCCGAAGACGTGAACATTGATATTATTGCTCGCCAGACTTCCGGCTTTACAGCAGCCGACCTGGAGAACCTAGTCAACGAAGGTGCTCTGTTGTCGGCAAGACGGAATAAGCAGCGCGTGGGCATGGGTGAGTTGGAGGAATCCATCAGCCGGGTGATTGCTGGGCCAGCGAAGAAAACGCGGGTGCTTGGGGAAGATGAACGGCGTCTGGTAGCTTTCCACGAAGCGGGCCATGCACTAGTGCGCTATCTTTTGCCTAATACTGACCGCATTCACATTGTCAGTATCGTGCCGCGGGGCAATGCGGGTGGTATGGTGATTCACCTACCAAAAGAAGACCGGTTCATGATGACTAAAAGCGAGATGTTGAATAACATCAAAGCCTTACTGGCCGGTCGGGTGGCGGAAGAGCAGATCCTGGGTGATGTCAGCACCGGAGCCGAAAATGATCTGGAACAGGCCACTAGCTTGGCCCGACGCATGGTTATGGAATATGGCATGAGCGAGGAGCTGGGCCCGATTTCCTTCGGCTATAAAGAGGATCAGCAAGTTTTCTTAGGACGCGATATCTCACGGCAGCGCAACTATAGCGAGGAAATTGCTTTTGCCATTGATAAGGAGATTCGCAAGATCATGGAAGAATGCCATGCGGAAGCGGATGCCCTAATTCGTGATAACCAGCAGAAACTAGGGGAGCTGGCCCAAACCTTGCTCGATAAAGAAACCCTGCGCGGCGAAGAAGTGGCCGCTATTATGCAAGGCAAGCCATTGCCTGCGGTAGAAAAGACTCCGTCAGATTTAGAGCCGGAACTATCGTAAAGGCGGATATAAAACGAAGGGGCTGTTGCATTAGCTGCAACAGCCCCTTCCTCATTCAGGGTGTTGAACAACTTCAGGGCACTCCCGTTTCTTAGATACCTAATCCAAATAGTCCCATGACCAGGGGGGTGATCGCTACTTCAACAAAAGCAGCTACTAACAGTAAGGCAGCACAGACGATCAGTAATTTGCCTGCCGCTACCAGTTCGTGGCGGTAACCTTGCCAAGCGTTAGGCTTGGGGGCAGCAAAAGGGCTGCTTTTGCGGTTGAACAAGGGGGCCAAACCCAGGCGGAGGCCGATACTAGCTGCTATTAATAGGGCCGGTATCTCGAAAATGCCGTGGGGAACAATGCCCGCCAGGAAGCCAGCTAACGAAGAAGCTGCTACCGACATCACTCCCACTACTCCAATGATCAGGCCGTTGAGTAACATAGCGAAAGCAGGGTAAATACCGAGTATCAGGCCGAGGACGGCAATCATAACCAGAGCCTTTAAGTTATGCAAGAAGAGTATCCAGATGCCCTGGCCCAGCTTGGCGGTAAAAATATCTTCCCCTAGACGTCTGAGTTGCTCTTCTAACTGGGTAATTGCCTGCTGAATCAGCTCCGGATAATAGATGGCGGCAGTAATACCTAGCAAAATACCAACGATAAACAAAATAGTTGCCGCGATCAGGTAGCCGCGATAGCGGGCTAACAATTTCGGTCGAGGTGCATACATAGAATTCCTCCTTGCAAGGTAGTCCAGGCTAGACTCGCGCTAGCTAGGGAATGCTAGGGATACCCTCATGCTAACAACCAATCAGGGCCACGTCAAGAAAAAGCACTAAAGAAGAGGTTTCCAGGATAATTGTCGTTGGCGAAAGAGGAAAAAGACAACCGTCCTCGAAATTATCTATTGTCGGTAGTTCTCACTCGAAAAAGGCACAAGGCTTCAAATTATTGACTGGGAGGCGCTCCTATGATCAGAGCCTTAAGCGTGGCAGGCAGTTCCCTTGGGAACTGTTTTTTTAAACCCTTTAGTGTGTTAATTGGGTAAAGGAGCAGGCCTCAAGAGAATGGAGGATAAAGATGACGATTACTATTAGTGGGCAAGACTTGCGCTTGCAGGATGTAGTTGCCGTAGCACGGGGAGGAGCCAAGGCTACTCTGAGTGGCGGGGCCAAAGAGCGCATCGCGGCGGCACGGCAAGTGGTGGAGACTATGGTGGAACAGGAGAAGATCGTCTACGGCATCACCACGGGCTTTGGTATGTTCAGTGATACCTATATTGACAAAGATGCCTCCGCTCTATTGCAGCAAAACCTGATTTTCTCCCATGCCTGTGGCGTAGGCGAATATTTGCCTGCGGAAGTAGTGCGGGCGGCTATGTTGCTACGCACCAATTCGTTGGCTAAGGGTTATTCCGGTGCCAGAATAGAGACAGTGCAGCTGATGCTAGATATGCTCAATGCGGGTGTAACACCGCTTGTTCCTAGCCAGGGCTCGCTAGGCGCTAGTGGCGATTTGGCACCGCTTTCCCACATGATTTTGGTGTTGCTCGGAGAAGGAGAAGCTCTCTATCAAGGGAAACAGTATGCGGGAGCAGAAGCCTTACGGTTGGCTGGACTAAAGCCCATTCAGCTTAGTGCTAAGGAAGGTTTGGCACTGATTAACGGAACGCAGATCATGTTGGCCCTACTAGTTTTGGCAGTGGTGGATGCTTTTGAACTGCAGCAGAACGCTTTGATTACAGCCAGTCTTACCGCGCAGGCTTTGCGCGGTATTCAAGCGGCTTACGACCCGCGAGTGAGCCAAGTTCGTCCCCATGCCGGGCAGATCGCTGCCAGCGCCGGTATGTTGCGTCTCCTCGACGGGAGCAAATTAACGACTGCTCCGGGCGAACTGCGAGTGCAAGACGCCTATAGCCTACGCTGCATCCCGCAAGTGCATGGCGCGGTTTACAACGGTTGGCACCACGTGGGCGAAATTGTCAGCGTGGAAATGAACAGCACCACCGATAACCCTTTAGTCTTTGCCGAGCAGGGCGACACTATTTCAGCCGGCAATTTCCATGGCGAACCACTAGCTTTACCAGCCGACTATCTCACTATTTCCGTGTCGGAGTTAGCTAACATCGCCGAGCGACGCATTGAGCGTCTAGTTAATCCGCAATTATCTGGGCTACCTGCTTTCCTCAGTAAACACGGTGGGCTGAACTCCGGGTTCATGATTGCGCAATACACGGCAGCTTCCCTTGTTAGTGAAAACAAAGTGTTGTCGCATCCAGCCAGCGTTGATTCCATCCCTTCCTCGGCTAACCAGGAAGACCATGTCAGCATGGGGACGATCGGAGCTCGCAAACTGCGTCACGTGATTAAGAATGTGCGCAACGTGTTAGCTATCGAATACTTGACTGCCTGTCAGGCCCTCGATCTGCAGGAGGCAACTGGCCTATCGCCGCTAACAGCGCCGGCTTATGAGCTACTGAGACAAACAGTGCCCATGCTCGACGCTGACCGCATCATGTATCCTGACCTGCGGCAAGCTGCCGAGCTACTGGAAAACGGGGCATTATTGCAGGCCGTTGTGGGGACCAGCGAACCGCTGCTACCCGCTTTGCCGAACTACTAACTGCAGCGTTCTAACCCCTATGGTAAAATAAACTGGACATTAAGCAGAATAGGAGTGAGAGGAACATGCGTGTTGTAGAGTGTGTGCCTAACTTTAGTGAGGGGCGTCGCCCCGAAGTAATCGAGGCCATTGTAGCAGAAGCCAAAGGTGTTCCCGGCATTACTGTGCTCGACGTTAACCCCGACCATGACCATAACCGCGTTGTGGTTACCTTTATTGGCGAGCCCGAAGCAGTAAGCGAAGCGGCTTTTCGCTGCTGCCGCAAGGCCAGCGAACTGATCGACCTTAACGTACATAAGGGAGAACACCCCCGTATGGGCGCTACCGATGTAATTCCTTTTGTGCCCCTCGGCGAAGTGACGATGGAAGAATGCGTCGAGTTAGCTAACGCTTTAGGGGAGCGCATTGCCAACGAACTGGATATTCCCATCTATCTTTACGAGCGGGCAGCGCGTTGCCCCGAGCGCCAGAACCTAGCTGACGTGCGGCGCGGTGAATACGAGGGAATTCGCGACAGCATTCAGGAGCCTGGGCGGCGGCCAGATTTTGGGGCAGCCAAGCTGCATCCGACCGCTGGCATCACCGCTGTTGGTGCCCGTCCCCCATTGGTTGCCTTTAACGTTAACCTTGATACCGATGACCTCAAATTAGCCAAGCGGATTGCCAAGCGCGTGCGCGAGTCGGGAGGCGGCTTCAAGTCTGTCAAGGCCCTGGGTGTGATGCTTAGCGAGCGCAACTTGGCGCAAGTTACCATGAACATGGTGGACTATACCGTTACCGGGCTATTGCCAGTCTACGAGGCTATTAAAGCCTATGCGGCTGAAGCCGGAGTAGGCATAGTTGGTAGCGAAATTGTTGGTCTTTTGCCCCTGCAAGCGATGTTGGATGACTCCACCTTAAGGGCCTCAATGGCGACATCCAGCATCGCTTGCAAGCGATGCTGGATGTCGCCATTGAGGCCCTTAAGGTGGAGTCATTCGAGCTGGCGCAGGTACTAGAAACCCACCTGCGGAGTGAATAATTATGCTAGCAGATCTACTCATAGTCAATATTGGTGAGTTAGCCACCACTGTGGGCTATAGCGAACGGCCCCAGCGCGGCAGCGAGCTAGGTCAGCTAGCTGTCTATCATGATGCTTTTTTGGCAGTAAAAGCAGGAAACGTTTTAGCGCTAGGCCCCATGTCCGAAGCAAAGCAATATCAGGGAGCAACAACGCAAGTGATTGACGCTACCGGCCAGGCAGTTTTGCCCGGCTTTGTTGACCCCCATACCCATTTGGTGTTTGCTGGTTGGCGCGAGCATGAATTAGCCATGAAATTGGCCGGTAAGCCCTATCTGGAGATTCTAGCGGCTGGTTACGGAATCCTGAGCACAGTGCGGGCCACCCGCGAGGCCAGCGTTACTGAACTAGCGGCTTTAGCTAAGCGCACTTTAGATCGCATGCTGTTGCATGGCACAACCACGGTAGAGGCTAAAAGCGGCTATGGCCTTACTACAGAAAGCGAGCTACGCCAGCTACAGGCAGCGAAAATCGCTGCCGCTGCACACCCAGTGAATGTGGTTTCTACTTTTCTGGGCGCTCATGCCATCCCCCCGGAGTATAAGCAAGCGCCGGAGGCATTTGTTGACCTGATCATAGAAGAAATGCTACCGGCGGTGGCTGCGGAGGACTTGGCTGTTTTCTGCGACGTCTTCTGCGAGGAAGGCGTTTTCAGCGTTGAACAAAGTCGGCGCATTCTATTGGCGGCAAAGCAGCATGGCTTTAAGCTCAAGCTACACGCCGATGAGCTAGTATCTCTTGGGGGGGCCCAATTGGCTGCCGAACTAGGCGCTACTTCGGCCGACCATCTCCTATATGCGAGCCTGGAGGGAATTAAGGCTATGGCAGCTGCCGGCGTCGTGGCCGTGCTTCTGCCTGGCACTAGCTTTACCCTACGCTCGCCGCAGCGGCCCAATGTGGCCGCCATGCTGGAGGCAGGCGTGCCCATTGCTTTGGCAACCGACTTCAACCCAGGCACCTGCCCCACAGAATCGATGCAGATCGTGCAGACTTTGGCCTGGCAGAGCCTCGGCCTTACGCCGGCGCAAGCTCTAGCGGCCAGCACCATTAACTCGGCCCACGCTATCGGCGTAGCCGATCGGGCAGGAAGCCTGGAAGCTGGCAAGGCGGCTGATTTTGTCATCTATGATGCGCCTAACCTAGATTTTGTTGCTTACCACTTTGGGGTAAACTTAGCTCAGCACGTATTCAAACAAGGGCGTCAAGTAGTGCGAGACGGTAACTTGTGCTACTAACCAATTATCACAACAAGGGCGCGCGTCATGCGTAAAGCGCATTGGGGCCATGAATCAAGGAGCGAGGGAGTCAAGGATTAAGAGCGGAAACAGGCCGAGGCTACGAGTGCCGCCGCTCCCCTTGACGAACTGAGCTCATTCCTGCAGTATGAAGGCCACACGCGCTCGGAGCAAGACGGCACCCTTGGGTAAGGTATTACACTGCATGTTCTAACAGCAGAGCAAACGCGGCTGTGGTATTATTAATCTTAGCCGTGTAATCGTACAGAAGAAAGGGGCAATGAGGCATGGAGCATTTTGATCAGTATACTTTACGCGCCTATCATGACGCGTTGGCTGGTAAAGGGGCCACGCCAGGCGGTGGTAGTGCGGCTGCCGTCATCGGCGGGTTAGGGGCAGCGCTGGTTTCTATGGTGGCTAACCTAACGGCCGGACGCAAGAAGTTTGCAGCCGTTGAGGAGGATATGCAACACCTCCTAGGCGAAGCAGCGAAGCTGCAAGAGACGATGTTAAGCCTAGTTAGCGAGGATACAGTAGCCTTTGATGGCGTTATGGCCGCCTACGCCCTCCCGAAAACAACCGATGCAGAAAAAGAGCAGAGGCAGCAGGCCGTTTGGGAAGGTTATCGCGGGGCTTGCCAGGTGCCGTTGAGCGTGGCTACCCATGCTTTGGCAGTGCTAAAGCTAGCCGTTGTTGCCGCAGAGAAGGGCAATCCGAATGCAGTTTCCGATGCAGCCGTAGCCGGCTTTGCAGCTCACGCCGCGCTGCATTCAGCGCTGCTTAACGTGCGCATCAACGTCAAAAACTTGCCCAATGACGACTGGACTCAACAGACAATGGAGCAGGTGGAGCAGCTGCTCAGTGCGGGCGACGCTCTGCAGGCGCAGGTACAAGAGATCACCGATTCCATTTTGCAGGCATAGGAGGCAGATTTCATGAAGACAGATATCCAAATAGCTCAAGAGGCAGAGCTGAAGCCAATCGTTGATATTGCCGCTGAACTGGGAATCTCCGAAGATGAGCTAGAGCTCTACGGTAAATATAAGGCCAAGGTTGAGCCCTCAGTTTGGCGTCGTGTAAAAGACAAGCCCGATGGCAAGCTGGTCTTACTCACGGCTATCAACCCGACGGCTGCTGGTGAAGGCAAAACCACGACTACCGTTGGTTTA
>CALNBW010000059.1 GCA_937874815.1 uncultured Bacillota bacterium
GCGTTGAGCAGTTACATTACAGCGCTCGGCTATGGCAGCGCCGATGATAGCGCTCTCCGCCGCTATTGGCCCGCCGATGTGCATTTGGTAGGCAAGGAGATCGTGCGTTTCCATACCATTATCTGGCCTATACTGCTCATGGCCCTAGATTTACCCTTGCCGAAGCAGGTTTTTGGCAACGGTTGGTTGCTTTTTGACGATGATAAGATGTCTAAGTCCAAAGGCAATGTGATTGACCCTATCCCCCTGATTGCTCGCTACGGGTCTGACGCTCTGCGTTATTACCTGTTGCGAGAAATCACCTTTGGTGCTGATGGTAACTACACACAGGAACTGTTTGTGACCCGCACCAATGCCGATTTGGCTAATGATTTGGGCAATCTATTGAGCCGTACCGTAGCTATGATTGAGAAGTACTTTGCTGGCAAAATTCCCGCACCAGAGCAGGCGACGGCATTCGATGCTTCTCTGTTATCCGTCGCTGCTAAGACTAAGGGCCAAGTAGAGCAGGCTATGGATACTCTGCGGCCTCAGGCCGCTTTAGAGGCCATTTGGCAACTGGTTAAGCGGGCTAATAAATATATCGATGAAACAACCCCCTGGGTGTTGGCAAAGGAAGAGTCTACCCGCCCAGAGTTGGCTACTGTGCTTTATAACTTGGCCGATGCACTACGGCTGACCGGCATTCTGTTGCAGCCCTTCATGCCCCAGACTCCAGAGAAGATCTGGGATCAACTGGGCCTCGAGGCAAATACAGTTGCCGCCTGGGAGGATGCAGTTCCTGGACTGCTGGTGCCCGGTCAGCGAGTCAGAAAGGGAGAAGCTATTTTCCCCCGCCTAGACTTAGCTACTGAACTGGCTGCCTGGGAAAAGAAAGAGGTTAAGCCCTTATCGCCACCGCTGGCTGACGAAATAGATATCGACCTCTTCGGACAGGTCGACTTGCGGGTGGTAACGGTGCTGGCGGCCGAAAAGGTGCCCAAGGCAGATAAGCTGCTTAAGCTGCAGGTGGCCTTAGGGCCGGAAACGCGGACTATCGTGGCCGGCATTGCCCAGCATTACCAGCCGGAAGCTCTGGTAGGTAAGCAAGTCGTCATTGTGGCCAACCTCAAGCCAGCCAAGATTCGCGGCATTGAGTCGCAAGGGATGATTCTGGCGGCGGCAGATGAGAATGGTCTAGCATTCTTGGGCCCCGAGCACCCGGTTGAGGCAGGCAGCAAGGCCAAATAATAGAGGAGTGAGGCCGTGATTGTTGATACGCATGCTCATTTGTGCGATGAGCGCTTGGCTCCGGATATAGACACTTGGTTACAGGAAGCGCGAGCAACCGGTGTCACCCGCATCGTGAACGTGGGGGCCGATTGGGAAAGCTCCCGGCTAGCAGTAGCCCAAGCTGCTAGCCGGGCCGGGGTTTATGCCGCGGTGGGGGTCCATCCCCATGACGCGACCAGCTGGAGCGAGCCAATGGAGGCAGACCTGGTGGCGCTGGCCCAGCAACCTCAGGTTTGTGCCTATGGAGAAATCGGGCTGGATTATTACTATGACCATTCGCCCCGCGCGGTCCAAAAAGAAGTATTTGCGGCGCAACTGCGTCTTGCCCAGAGGTTAGGGTTGCCAGTTATCGTGCACGACCGAGATGCCCATCAAGACGCGCTCTGTATCTTGCAGCAACACGCCCCTTTTGCTGCTGGTGGCGTTATGCACTGTTATTCGGGGAGTGCAGAGATGGTCGCTGATTTTCTAGAATTAGGTTTTTACATTTCCTTTGCCGGGCCGATCACTTTTCGCAATGCCAAGAAGCCAGCTCAGGCTGCATTGCAGGTGCCGGACGATCGCCTGCTGGTGGAAACCGACTGTCCGTATTTGAGCCCTGAGCCTTACCGCGGGAAGCTTAATCACCCAGCCCGTGTCGCCTTGGTTGTGGAGCGTTTAGCTGAGCTGCGGGGAGTCGACTTCACGACGCTGGCGGGTCAGACCACAGCTAACGCGGAACGCTTGTTTGGCTGGAAAAGAGGCGATTAAGCTGAAGCTTACTGCGCCTACTGTGGTAAAGTCGTTGCTGGCTCAGTATGAGCTGCGTCCCAGCAAGGGGCTGGGGCAGAACTTTTTGATCAACGAGCATTATTTAGAGCAAATTGTGGCAGCTGCGGCGGTGACGCCGGCGGAAGTCGTGGTAGAGATTGGCCCCGGATTAGGTGCTCTCACCAGGGCGCTAGCGCCAGCCGCTGGGCGCGTAATTGCTATTGAAAAAGATGAGCGGCTGCAGCCCCTATTGCAGACAGTGCTGGCTGACCTACCACAAGTGGAGTTATTGCTGCAGGATGCTCTGCAGGTTGATTACCAGCAGCTAGTGGGTGAGGCTAGGCCTGCCAAGGTGGTGGCCAACCTGCCGTACTATATTACGACGCCTTTAGTTACTCGTCTTTTGGAGCAGGAGATTGCCTGGCGCAGCCTGGTTTTGCTCGTGCAGTCCGAGGTAGCAGAGCGCATGCTGGCTACGCCTGGTAGCAAGGAATACGGGCTACTCGGCGTCATGATTCAGTGCGAATATGAGGTAATGACAGTGGCCCGCGTTCCAGCCAGCGCCTTCTATCCGGCACCTAAGGTGGCGTCGACGGTAGTCAAGCTCTGTCCGCTTGCATCCCGAGGTGCGCTGCCCGTTAGTAGGGCTTGGCTCTGGCAAGTGCTGCGGGCCGCCTTTGCCCAAAGGCGCAAGACTTTATTAAACGCCCTCAGTGCTAATCTGCCCTTAACTAAAGGGCAGATTAAAGGTGCTTTGCTTGATTTAGGGCTAAAAGCAGATATTAGAGGTGAAGACTTGACGCCAGAGCAATTCATCCAGCTGGCAGCATTGCTGGTTTAACTGAGGACAGGCCGCGCGTTCCGGACTGGGCAATCAGGCATGGAGGTGACGCTGATGCAGTTTTATAATCCGACTGAGGGGCAACTTAGCCTAGAAGAGTTGATGCAGGTTTTAGCTAAGTATGTTGCCGAGCAACCCGAGGCAAAATATAAGCTGATTATCGGCACTGATTCGCAAACGAATGCCGAGTCGACGCATTTTGTTACCGCTATAGTGGCGCATCGGGTGGGTAAAGGTGGTCGCTTCTTTATCAAGCATGAGTATCAGCGTCCGATGTCTAGCTTGCGGCAAAAACTAATGCACGAGACGGCCCTTAGTCTGGAAACCATCTCTAAGGTGCAGGGCGAGCTATTGGCCCACGACTTGCTGCTTAACTATGACCTAGAGGTGCATGTAGACGCCGGTAATAGGGGGGCCACGCGCGAGCTGATCCGCGATTTAGTGGGGCTAGTAATCACCAGTGGCTTTACCGCCAAGGTAAAACCAGATTCTTTTGCCGCTAGTTCGGTTGCCGACAGGTTTACCAGGTAGCCCAAATGGGTTACAAACACTTAATAAACGCCGAAAATCGGCTTGACAGCGTTTCACGCGACTTGCTATAATAAGTGTTTTATTTGACAGCTATCCCTCCTTATGCTAAAATGGACAAGGTGACAAGTAAAGAGAGAGGTGGTTGTCTTTGGCGGCAAAGAACGCTCTAGCTGAGATTCGTCAGGATCTGGAGTCCCATGTAGGGGAAAAAGTGTGGATAAAAGCAAACCGCGGCCGACGTAAGACTATCATCCGCGAGGGTGTTTTGGAGAACACCTATCCCTACCACTTCCTGGTTAAACTCGACTCACAGAAACACCCGGTTCGAGTTATCTCCGTAAGTTATGCAGACGTACTGACCCAGACTGTTGAGTTATCTATCGGGAAGCCCAACAGTGAGATGGTGTCCACTAACTAATAAACAAAAGATGATGCCAGTACAGCCCCGCGTAGGCGTAGCTGTAAGTGGAACACCTTAACCCTTAGGCGCTGAGCCTAAGGGCTTTTTTTGCATATCCCTCCTATTGCCAGGGAATTCTACTTATGTTTACGGTTAGGACTAATAGGGGGAGTGGGCCTTTTGGCTAACAATATTGGCCGCTTGGTTATTATCGGTGGTGCTGAGGACAAGGAGGATGATTGCGTCATCCTGAGGGAGGTAGTCAAGTTGGCGGGTGCGCGTGAAGCCCGTCTGCTGGTATTGACAGCAGCCACCTCGCAACCTCAGCAAGTGGGTGCTGTCTATCGTCAGGTTTTTACGCGGCTGGGGGCAGCAGAGGTAGGTGTTTTGGACATCAGTGATCGCTTGCAGGCGGAAGATCCATTGCTGGTGGGGTTAGTACCGGAGGCCAGTGGCATTTTCTTCACCGGGGGCGACCAGTTACGCATCACCAGTTTGATCGGAGGCACCGCCCTTTTTCACGCTTTGGGGGCCGCTTACCGGCGCGGGGTGGTGATTGCCGGCACCAGCGCTGGTGCGTCGGTGATGAGCTCCACCATGATCATCGATGGCAGTGGCGATCAGGAGCCGGCAGTCGGGGGGGTGAGGCTGGCGGCGGGCTTAGGCTTGATCTCGGATGTGGTGGTTGATCAGCATTTCGCCCAGCGGGGGCGTCTGGGGCGCTTGCTGGCCGCAGTAGCCCAAAACCCCTATGTGTTAGGTATTGGCATTGATGAGAATACGGCCATAGTGGTTGATGGACCGCATTTTGAGGTGATTGGTGCAGCGACGGTTAGTGTTCTAGATGGGCAACATATCGCGTTCACAAACGTTTCCGAGGTAAGCCCGCAAGGGGCTTTAGCTTTGGCAGAAGTAAGGTTGCACATTCTGCCACAGGGTTATGCTTTTGACCTGCAGACTCGGCAACCCTGGTCAGATGCAGCTACGGCTAATAGTAGGATAGCTAAGGGAGGCAGCTAGTTGTGAAGAAAATTGGGTTGCGCATTTTTCCCGGGCGCAACGTTTATACCCATCATCCCGCCGCATTGCTGTTCCTTGATCTGGAGGAGTTCACTGGTAAGGAAAGCAGGGATTTCCCTGGGCTTAACGAGGGTTTATTAGGGCTTCTACCAGGCCTGAGAATGCATGGCTGTGCCCACGGTGGCGCTAACGGCTTCGTGCAGCGCCTAGAGGCCGGAACTTACCTGGGGCATGTGTTAGAGCATATGCTGCTGGAACTACAAACACTGCTTGGTTTAGACGCCGGTTATGGTAAGACTCGCGCTACTGACCAGTGGGGTGTCTACGAAGTCGTATTCGAATGCCCCTGCCCCGGGTTAGCAGAGATGCTGGTGAATGTTGCCCTAGATATAATGCGCGCGCTCCTTGTTGGACGCAATTATGACCTGCTGGCTGCCCTAAGCAGTCTACAGCAACGGCTAGCGCAAGCCGACCTGGGGCCAAGCAGTAAAGCCCTTTGGGATGCTGCCCGCAACCGGGGTATTAGCGTGAGACGCATTGGCAACGGCAGCCTGATTCAGCTAGGCACCGGCCGCTTCTCGCGGCGGATTCAAGCTACGCTGACCGACCGCACTAGCTGTTTAGCCGCCGATGTGGCTGGCGATAAAGCTTTAACGAAAGTGATTTTGGGCGCGGCGGCTATCCCCGTGCCGCGGGGAGAGTCGGTCTGTTCCGCTGGGGAGGCAGTGCGAGTTTGGCGGGAGATGCAATGCCCGGTTGTGATTAAACCTTGCGATGGTAACCAGGGGCGGGGGGTTTCTCTCAACCTGGGCAATGAACAGCAAGTGGTCAGCGGTTACGAAATTGCTGCCCGCTTCAGCCCGAACGTTTTGGTGGAGGAATTTGTGCCCGGGCGGCATTTTCGTCTGCTGGTTGTCAATGGTCGCCTGGTT
>CALNBW010000060.1 GCA_937874815.1 uncultured Bacillota bacterium
GAGGTATTGGAATCTAACGGTTCGTCATCGCAGGCTAGTATCTGTGGCAGTACCTTGGCCCTGATGGACGCTGGTGTACCAATCAAGCGTCCAGTGGCTGGTATCGCTATGGGCCTAGTAAGCGAGAATAACGACATGGCAATCCTTTCTGATATTCAGGGTTTGGAAGATGCACTGGGCGATATGGACTTTAAGGTAGCTGGTACAGCCGAAGGTATTACAGCTTTGCAGATGGACATCAAAATCTCAGGTGTAGATGCGGCTGTCTTACAGCGAGCCATGCAGCAAGCCAAGCAAGGACGTCTCTTTATTCTGGAGCAGATGTTGGCCGTTTTACCGGAACCCCGGGCAGACTTATCTCCTTTTGCTCCTCGCATGTTGACGCTGACGGTGCCCGTCGACAAAATCAAAGATGTGATCGGTCCTGGTGGCAGGGTAATTAACAAGATTATCGCTGAAACCGGCGTTAAGATTGACATTGAAGATGATGGACGCATCTTCATCGCCGCGGTCGATACCGAGGCTGGTGAAAAAGCCAAGAAGATGGTCGAAGACATTATCGCAGAGGTTGAAGTCGGGCGTATTTATCAGGGCCGAGTCACCCGGGTGGAAAAGTATGGTGCTTTTGTGGAGGTATTGCCAGGTAAAGAAGGTCTTGTGCATATTTCCCAATTGGCGGATACTCACGTTGCCCGTACCGAAGATATCTGTCAGGTGGGCGACATCATTCCGGTCAAGGTCACCGAGATTGATCGTATGGGACGGGTTAACCTATCTCGTAAAGAAGCACTGGCAAGTACAACCGAATAAGGAGAGCGCGTTGGTTACCAACGCCTCTTTTTTTTGCCGAGTTAGCGTCATATAAGCAAGGCTCATCCCATAACTTCCTAGCAAGAAGACAAAGGGGGAAAGCCGCATGCGCAAGACATATTTACTCACTACACTGCTAATTATGGGCGTTTTGCTCGCAGCCGTATCGCTTTGGCGGGGTCATGGCCAGCAGGAAGCACGGGTGGCATCCGATGTGGTATTAGTGACCTCACCGGATAACAACCTAGATATCGCTGGCTGGACAGCGGACGAACTGGCCACCCATCTAGAGCAGCTGGCAGCACGTTTGGCGGTGCCAGCGGTGGAGCCAGTTGTCGACCCCATCACTAAGGGGGTAATCCCTGGACTGTGCGGGCGGGCGCTAGACATCCAGCGCACGGTGAACGAAGCGCTAGTGGCCTTGCCCGGAGCTGCAGTACAAGCTGCCTTTGTGCCTGTTTACCCCAAATCGCTTTGGGAGTATAGCACTTATCCCATATTTCAGGGAAACCCCCAGAAGCAGGCCATGGCTTTAGTAATCAACGTGGCCTGGGGCAATGAAAACTTGCCTAGCATGTTAGCAACCCTTGAAGCAGAACAGGTTCATGCTACGTTTTTCCTCGTAGGCCGCTGGGCCGCCAAGTATCCCGACTTAGTGCGGATGATAGCAGCAGGCGGGCACGAATTTGGTAACCACGCCTACTCCGACCCCCATCTGCCAACGCTAGATAGGGAGGCTATTGCCCGGGAAATTGAACATACTAGTGCTGTGATAACGGAAACCACGGGCCAAAAGGTATTGTATTTTAGCCCTCCCTATAACGATTTTGATCAGAAGGTCTTGGAGGTAGCTAGCGAACTGGGTTATTTAACGGTGCTTTGCAGCAGGGATACGGCTGATTGGATGCGTCCCGGTGTAGACCGTATTGTGAGCCGGATTGTGCCGCGAGCACATAATGGCGGCATAGTGTTGATGCATCCAACGGAACAGACTCCCGCCGCGTTGATAGAAATAATCAAGGGGCTCAAACAGCAAGGCTATGACCTGGTAACTATTAGTCAGCTATTAGCGCCTAACCCGGAAAGGGCTGAAATACCCCGTTAGCCCTAGAATAGCTGCCCCGAGGTGTGATAAACTGGCAGCACTATGGCGTGTGTCTGACCGCAACGAGGAGGCAACGTTGATGCAGATAACAGAGATCAAACCGGGCATTGTTCTGGCCAGTAAACAGGTACCCTATGTGCGCTCGGTCGCGTTAGGATTCTGGGTGCGTTCTGGAGTAGCTTATGAAACAGCTGCTTTGCAGGGCGCTTCTCATTTCCTAGAACACCTGCTGTTTAAGGGGACAGAGACTCTCTCCGCAAGAGATATCTCCGAAAGCTTCGATAACATTGGTGGAGAGATTAATGCCTATACGGCTAAAGAATATACTTGTTTCTACTGCAAGGTAGTCGATCAGCATCTGAAAACAGCGGTGGATGTCTTAGCCGACATGATTTGCCACGCCCGGCTAGACCCGGCCGATGTGGCCAAAGAACGCAATGTGGTGC
Source organism: uncultured Bacillota bacterium (assembly GCA_937874815.1). Taxonomy (GTDB): domain Bacteria; phylum Bacillota; class UBA994; order UBA5500; family UBA5500; genus UBA5500. Next base: position 2,362 of record CALNBW010000060.1, read on the forward strand.
TAGAGGAAATCAGCATGTATGAGGACTCTCCCGACGAGTATGTCCACGATTTGCTGGCCGCGGCAGTTTGGCCTGACCATCCCCTAGGAAGAGCTATCTTAGGTACACGGGATTCCTTGGCCGCAATAGATACCGAGTGTTTGCGCTCCTTTTACCAGCAGCATTATCGTTTGGGCAACATTGTTATTGCTGCTGCCGGCAGCCTAGACCATGAACAACTCGCTGCTTGGTTAGCGGACAGGCTTGACTTGCCCGCATCCGGGCCAGCTCCGTTGGCTTTGACTCTGCCGGAAGTATCCACCCCTGGCTGTTCCTTAGTGGAACGGCCCTCCGAGCAACTACACCTGACATTCGGTTTTCCTGGCCTATCCCAGCGCGATGAACGGCTTTACGCTTGGAATTTGCTTAACAATTTGCTGGGTGTGGGCATGAGCTCGCGGTTATTTCAGCGTTTGCGAGAAGAACACGCTTTGGTCTACAACGCCTATACCTATACTGCCAGTTTCCAGCGAACCGGTTATTCTGCTTTCTATTTGGGCTTGGCTCCCCAAAATATTGCCTTGGCCCTCGATTTGATTGCAGCGGAGTTAGCAGATATCTGCCAGCAGGAGATTACTGCGGAGGAGCTAAGACGGGCCAAAGAGCAGGTGAAAGGCGCTTTGATCATGGGCATGGAAAGCACTGCTAACCACATGGCGCGCCTCGGTAGCGGCCTATTGCTTTTGGATCGAGTTCAGGAAGTCGAAGACGTAATTAAACGAGTGGAGGCTGTCACGGCCGCCGACATTCTGAGTCTGGCTAATAGTATCTTCCGACGTGAACAGATGGCAGTAGCTGCAGTAGGGAAGGTGCAGGCGCTCCCCGGCAGCATGGCTAGTTTCGGTTGGTAGGCGAATAAGGTTGCTTAACTAGGTAACCTATGCTATCTTGATAACATCCAAACACCAAGAGGGGGTGCCCAACCTGATCTTTACGTCTGAGCAGAAGCTGCTGCAGGAGATGGAAGCGCTGAGGCAAGAGCTTGACCAAGTCCTGCAAGAGAATCCAGAGCTTTTGGGCTCCCCACGAGTATACGCGCTGAGCGCGCGTCTAGATACTTTGATCGCTTGTTATATGCAGTTAATGAGCCAGGGGGACGGACACTTGACCCAGGGAAAAACTGGTGGCCACAGGGAGCGCTGATAGGCAGGACACACCACCCACGGGGACGGTCACCTTGGCAGGTAAAAACCACTAGCCAAGGTGACCGTCCGAGATCACTGAAGAAGTCCCTTAGAGTCCGGGAGAAGGTCGTTG
>CALNBW010000061.1 GCA_937874815.1 uncultured Bacillota bacterium
TTTCGCTGGTCGGGTCATCGACTTTGTTTGTGCCGACATCAATCACCACCGCGCCGGGCTTAAGCCAACTGCCATGCAGATAATTTGGCGTCTATTAAAAAGCAAGCAAGTGCGGCGTGTGCTTTATTTAGCAGACCGTAACATTCTTATTGACCAAACGATGCAGCAGGATTTCAGACCCTTTGAAAAGGTTATGACCAAAGTTCAAGGTAAGCAGCTAGACAGCTCCTATGAAATCTATATGAGCTTATACCATCAGCTCGTTGGCGACGATGGCGAGGAGCCATTCCGGGATTTCCAGCCTGGTTTTTTCGATCTGATAGTAGTAGACGAGTGCCATCGAGGCAGTGCTAAGGATGATTCGCAATGGCGCAAGGTGCTCGATTACTTTCATAGCGCCATTCATATTGGGATGACAGCCACACCGAAAGAAACTAAGGAAGTTAGCAATATATCCTATTTTGGCGAGCCCGTTTATACCTATAGCTTAAAGCAGGGCATTGACGATGGTTTTTTGGCTCCTTATAAAGTTATCCGCATCGGCCTAGACAAAGATCTAGAGGGCTGGCGTCCCTATAAGGGCCAGCTAGATATTTACGGCAACGAAATTGAAGATCGCGAGTATAACATCAGAGACTATGACCGCAACCTGGTTATCGATGAGCGCACCCAGGCGGTTGCTAATCGTATCAGCAAATGGCTAAGAGCTAATGGGCGCTTCAGCAAAACTATCATCTTCTGTGTGGACATCGATCATGCCGAGCGCATGCGTCAGGCCATGGTCAACGAAAATAGCGATCTTGTAGCTAAGAACCCCAAGTACATAATGAAAATCACTGGCGATAATCCAGAGGGGAAGGCGCAGCTGGACTATTTCATCGATGTTAATGAGCAGTACCCGGCTGTTGTTACCACCTCCAAGCTATTGACGACGGGAGTTGACGTCAAGACCTGTAAGCTGATTGTTCTTGATACCAACGTCAACTCTCAGACCGAGTTTAAGCAGATTATTGGCCGCGGCACTCGGCTCTATCCCGACTATGGCAAGGAGTATTTCACTATCATGGATTTCAGAGATTGCTGCCGTTTATTCGCTGATCCCGAGTTTGATGGCGACCCAGTTGTCATTATTGACGCTGGCGATGGGGGCGAAGGCTGGAACCCAGCCGATGGTGACGAAGGCTATGATACAGCGCAAGAGCCAGGTGATGTTATCTTTGACCCCCCAGGTTTCGAGCCACCCGGATTCGAAGCAGGTGCTGTTAAGTACCGTGTGCGCGGAGTAGACGTTCGTATTCTTAATGAGCGTGTGCAGTACTACGATAAGGACGGGAAGCTGATTACCGAGAGCATTAAAGATTATAGTAAACGCAACATCCTAGATGAGTATGCAACCCTAGACGAATTCCTGCGGGCTTGGACTGCGGCCGATAAGAAACAGGCCATCATCGAAGAGTTGAAAGACAGAGGCGTACTTCTGGACGCGCTACGGGAGGACGCTGGCAAAGACCTAGACGACTTTGACCTTATTTTGCATATCGCCTTCGATAAGAAGCCACTGACTAAACAAGAACGTATCAACCAAGTGAAAAAGCAGGACTATCTCTACAAATATTCGGCAGTATGCCAGCAAGTCTTGTCGGCGCTGATGGACAAGTACATGAATGAGGGAATTGGCGAACTGGAAGATACCAGAGTTCTAGCTAATGCCCCCTTTGATCGAATGGGCAACCCCAGGAAAATTGCTAAACTGTTCGGCGGTAAAGAGGCTTATATTGCAGCAGTCAATGAACTAAAACGCAAGATTTATGAAATAGCATAATCAGCACAGCAATCTGGGAGGAAGACGTAAATGACCTTAGGTAGTTTCATTAAGACTATACAGAACATCATGCGCGGCGACAGCGGTATCAATGGCGATGCGCAACGAATTGAGCAACTCACTTGGATGCTCTTCCTGAAAGTTTATGATGCTAAGGAAGAAGACTGGGAGTTCTACGATGACAACTATGTATCGATTATTCCCGAACCCTTGCGCTGGCGCAATTGGGCCGTAGACCGCAAGGACGGCAAGGCCATGACCGGCCAGGAGCTTTTGGATTTTGTTAACAACCAACTCTTCCCTAAGCTTAAGAACCTGCCTATCGATGCCACAACACCTATCAAACAGACTATAGTACGTGCCGTTTTTGCAGATAGCAACCAATACATGAAAGATGGTATACTGCTCCGCCAAGTGATCAATACCATAGATGCCATTAGCTTCGATGAATACAATGAGCGGCATGCTTTTGGGGAGATCTACGAAACGATTCTTAAGAGCCTGCAAAGCGCAGGTAACGCAGGCGAGTTCTATACCCCCCGCGCAGTAACCGATTTCATGGTGAAGATGATCGAACCTAAACTAGGCGAAAGCATCGCCGATTTCGCTTGCGGCACAGGTGGCTTTCTCACCTCTTCCTTAAAAGTGCTAGAAACACAGATTAAATCTGTCGATGATCGCGAGCTCTATAACACCAGTGTCTTTGGCATTGAGAAAAAACCTTTGCCCTACCTCCTCTGTATCACCAACATGCTCCTGCACGATATCGATAGCCCAAGAATCTATCATGCTAACTCCTTGGAGCAGAACGTGCGCGACTACAAGGAGCAGGATAAGTTCGATATCATCCTTATGAATCCGCCCTACGGAGGCACGGAAAGCGAAGGAGTGAAAATGAACTTCCCTGCTGATTTACGCAGCAGTGAAACGGCCGACCTGTTCATGTCTGTGATTATGTATCGCCTGAAGCGCTACGGGCGGGCGGCTGTGATTATCCCTGATGGCTTTCTTTTCGGCTCGGACAACGCCAAAATCGCCATTAAGCAGAAGCTGATAGAGGAATTCAATTTGCATACCATTGTCCGTCTACCAGCCAGCGTGTTTGCGCCCTATACTTCAATCACCACAAATATTATCTTCCTAGATAACAAGCAGAAGACCAACGAGGTATGGTTCTACCGGGTTGATATGCCAGAGGGCTACAAGCATTTTTCCAAAACTAAGCCCATGCGGCTAGAGCATTTCGATGCTTGCGTGGCTTGGTGGCATGACCGGCAGGAAATCGCTGACGAAGGTAGCGATAGCTTTAAGGCCAAGAAATTTACAGCTGCTGAAATTAGAGCCCGTAACTTTGATCTGGATCTGTGTGGCTACCCCACCTATGAAGAAGAAGTTCTCTCACCGGAAGAAACAATTCACGAATTCAAAGAAAGGCGTGATGCCTTAAACGCCAAGATAGACCGTAAGCTTAAACAGATCGAAGAGCTCCTAGGGGTGCAGCTATGATTGCCGAGCGCTTACGTAAGGCCGTGCTGCAAGCAGCTATCCAAGGCAAACTTACCGAGCAACGGCCCGAAGATGGGGATGCTAGGGAACTGCTGGCTCAGATTGAAGCAGAGAGAGAGTGGCTTGTTAAAGAAGGGAAAATCAAAAAGCAAAAGCCCTTGCCTGAGATCACTGAAGACGAGATCCCCTTTGAGATACCGGAGAGTTGGTGCTGGGTGAGGATGGGGGAGGTATTTCATCTTCAAGCCGGCAGGTTTGTTTCGGCTTCGGAAATCTTTCAAGAGCCAGCAGATGGTTTATTCCCGTGTTTTGGCGGCAATGGCCA
>CALNBW010000062.1 GCA_937874815.1 uncultured Bacillota bacterium
ATAGACTTCGTCTGGCTGGCATAACTCGATCATCTCTTCTACCCATTTTTGCAGCTTCTTGTTAGAACTCACTACAAGCCCCTCCCACCATGCATTCTGATGCTTAATGAATCCTGCTGCTTAGCCATGGCAATTGCAGTTGGACAGACCTAAAAAAAGCAGCATATTTCATATTCTATATGATGCGATGTAAAGAGGCTATCTAATCTAGCCGATAATTGAAAGGAATTTTCTTGTTCCCCCAGCCGCGACTAATGCCCATTTAGCTAAGAGGATTTAATCCTATCTTGTGGAAGTTAGTGAATAATGCAGAGGTTAGGTTAGAGAAAAGGCAGCCTAACTGGCAGGAGGGGGTGGAGAGAGTGGATGCAGAGCAAGCGCAGGCAGTAGCAATAGATAAAAGGACCATGGCTTTCGGCCTCGGCCTCATTGTTCTGGGCGTGTTGATGCCTGCTATATTTCCTATTAAGTGGCTGGGCGTGATGCCCAAGCTGACCCGGGCTATGGCGGAGCAAAATCAGGGGCTGCTAATTTTAACCGCAGGCCGGGTGGTCTTGCTCAATACGGTGCATGCACTCCCTCAGGTTCTTGGTGCCGTGGTGGTAGCGGATGAGATTCTTCGGGTTTATGCGCATCTCGGGCGTTACTTGCACCTAGCAGTGCCTGTTGCTATCTTTGCCGGGATTTATGGGCTGATCTATGCTTTCTATGGCTTTTCTTATGGCTGGGTGGCCACTGCCGTTTTGATTGCGCTATCTGCAGGCATTGCCAGGGCGATGCGGAAGAGCCAGCCGCATGTTATCGCCAGCACGCTAATGTTTACGCTGGTCATCTTTGGTGCCCAGTGGCTGAAAGTGATGCCTGCCCTGGACGTTTTGGGTCGGGGAACAGAGGTGAACTGCGCGGAAATTAAGCGCGTGGCCGGTTTTATGCAAGCAGGGTCCGTACTCAATTTCATTGGCTTTCTCTTTTTTGGCTTCACTCTGATACTGGCTGTGCTGCTTATCCGCATGATGGTAGTGCACAATCGGGAACTGGAGCTAGAGCGACGCGATCGCAAGCGAGAAGAGGAAATGCAACAGATGAAAATGACGGTTTTGGAGGCGAAGACCTTTAAAGAACTGCGTCGCCTCACCCATGATTTGAAAACGCCTCTGACAGTGATTCAGGGGTTAACCTCGGTACTGCAGTTGATGCTAGACCAGCAAGGTGGGCAGGCTGCAGCCATTTGCGAGCGCATCAACGTGGCCGCTGAAAACATGAACGAGATGATAACGGATATTGTCATGCAAGAGAAACGGCAGCCCCTCTCTGTGCCCGAATTGCTCACCTATACTACAGCCCAAGTCTCACCCAAGCAGGGTGATTGCGATATTGTTTTACAGTTGGAAGAGAACTTGCCCAAAGTGTCGGGTAACCGGGTGCGGCTGACGCGAGCTTTGGCCAACCTGCTAGAGAACGCGTTGGAGGCGATGGGCTCCTCTGGTGGGCAGGTCGAGGTGACGGCCAAATCATTACCCGACCACCGAGTGCGTATTACGATTAGCGATAATGGCCCGGGAATTCCCGATGAGGACAAACCTAAAGTGTTTGAAACGGGCTTTAGCGCCCGAGGGACTCCGGGGTTGGGTTTACCTTTCGCCCATGAAGTCATTCGAGACCATGGAGGTGCCATTGAGCTATGGTCGGTGGCTGGCGTGGGGACGAAGGTGGTAGTGTTCTTGCCGGAGGTGATAGAAAATTAGTGTACGAGTAATGGTTGTAGATGATGACCGTGATATCTGTTTCACCGTGGAGACAATTGGTGCTTATGCTGACTGGATAGTGCATTCCTGCCTCGATGTGGGCAGTGCTTTGGCCGCTCTAGATGCCTTTAATCCAGATATTCTGCTTCTGGACTACCATCTGCCATTTATGAATGGCTTAGCAGCTTTACCGAAATTCAAGCAAAAGAGGCCTTCCTTGACTATCATCATGCTCACTGTGGAGGAGGATGCTCAGCTAGCGGAAAAATGCCGTGAGGCTGGAGCTAATGATTATTCTCTCAAGCCTATTAAGGCTCTGGACCTGATCCATCGCGTTAATTTGAACTTAGAAGTAGCGCAGCTAAGAAAAGACTCGCCTACAGAGCAGATGGAAACGCTAGAGAAGGGAATGAGCCAGGAAACGGTTGATCTGGTGTTAGGTTTTTTCGGTAGGAATGCCGGCGACTACCTTACTATTAACGAAGTGGCGGCGGCCCTGCAATTGGGGTATTCCACTACTCACCGCTACCTTAGTTACTTAGAAGACCAAGGATATTTGATGGTAACCCACGGATATGGCAGGCAAGGGCGCCCACGAAAGAAATACCGGGTGCGCGAGATGAAACCAAGTAGAGCGGGGCATCGCTAAGCGATGCCCGTTTTTTTTTGCAACTTGAGAGAAATACGGGAAGAAATAGGACTTGGCGTGAGTGGCGTCTAACAGTAGTAACTAAAGCTTAATATAAGCGGATTGAGGTGGCGCAGCTAACATGCATGCTTTTCTCGGTGTTTTCAGCGTTGCGGTAAGACCAAACTAGTTGCTTAGTGTAGCAAAGAACGAAAGGGGAGTTAAACAAATGTCCAAGAGAAAGGGAGTACTGTTATTACTGGTGCTGGCGTTAGCGGTGGGCAGTTTGTTGGGATGTACCTCTACTGCCGGCCCGCAAGAGCCCAAGATCCTGCGGATGGCACTGTCGTCCCCGCCTACCACTTATAACCACCATATGTCGGGCATTTCTAGCGACAATGCGGTTTTGGGTTACCTAGTAGGCCGCCTCTATACCTATCTGCCGTCGCTCGACGGCTCTTCCGTTGTGCTAGCGCCGGAGCTGGCTGCCGGGCCGCCTATCGATGTCAAAGGCGATGGCACTGTCTGGCACATTCCCATCGACCCCGAGGCGAAGTGGGCCAATGGTGAGCCTATCAACGCCGATACTTTCGTGTATAGCTGGAAGATGCTGCTCGACCCAGTCTTAGTCAACACACAAGGAATGGGCCTGGCTAGAAACCAGGTGGAAATCGTCAATGCGGTGGACTACTTTGGGCAAGGCCCAGAAGGCCCCCTCAAGTGGGAAGACGTGGGCATCAAGAAGGTCGACGAACATACTGTAGAGCTTGTCTTAACTACCGATTTTACTGCTACCGATGTGATGAGGCATTTAGAGTCTCATGTTAAGGGACCTGTCTACGAGCCTTTGTATGAGCAGTACATGAATGCCAGTCGCACCGAAACCCAATATGGCACGGATATCGATAAGATTATGAGCTCAGGAGCCTTCAACTTAGTGACCTGGGTTCCAGGTGCCGAAGTGAAGATGGAGAAGAACCCTCATTATAAGGATGCTGATCGGGTGAAGCTCGACGGTGTATCCTATAATGTGGTGGAAAACGCCGGGACTCAAATCCAGATGTTTGAAAACGGCGAGTTTGATTATATCGGGCTTAGCGCCAGCGACATCCCTACTTACTCTGATGACCCACGTTTCCGTTACACTCTTTCCCGGGCTGTACGCATTATTGAGATGAACCACGCAAACCCTGACAAGCCCATCCTCAATAATATCAACTTCCGTCGGGCTTTTTACTATGCCATAGATCGGGAAACCATCGCCAAACTAGCAAGCGGAGTACCAGCGCAATATTCCGTTCCTACTACGTCGCAAGCCTACGCTGATGGCACCTTGTTCAGAACCATCGCTGACGCAGAGGGGTATCTGCCCCCCAACTATGGGTACGACCCCGACTTGGCTAAAGAGCTTTTTGACAGAGCCATGAAGGAGGAGGGGCTAGATAAGCTTGAACTGGTTATGACCTATGCCACTACCAACTCGCGGGCCATGATCACTGTGGAGTATATTGAAGACTCGCTGCCCAAGGTTTTTGGAACAGATCGCTTTAAACTAGCCCTAAACGCCATGCCGGGCGCTCAAGTGCTGGATACCATGGCTAACAGCCGAGATACCCCACGAGCCTACGAACTGGGTATTTCAGCCTGGTCTTTCCTAAAAACCGACTTTAACCCGGCAGAGATCTTCGAACCCTTCACTAGCACCTATAATCGCCGCAATGGACCCTACAATAGCGACAGACTTGACGCCCTCTATTTAGAGGCAGTCTCCGATCCGGCCCGTAAGGATGAGAAACGCGTTACCGAGTTAGCTATGGAAATGGAAAAGGTGTATTTCGAGGAGATGATCGGCATCCCTGTCTTCCAGGAAGCAGGCGGCTCTCTTACTGCGGAACGCCTGATTCTACCCGTGACCGAGCCGCATAACACAGCCGGTTGGTGTATGCGCTTTGCCGACATCAAGGACGACTAGTCACTGGAACGTCTAGGGGTTAAGTGGTGCTTTGCCTCGGTGCGGAGCACCACTGGTTTACCCCGCGAAATGGAGGAGAAGCCAAGATGACTAGATACATTATCAACAGGCTCATAGCTGTGGCTCTGGTTTTGTTCATGATTGTAACCGTGGCCTTCATGGTGCTACGCCTCATGCCTGGCAGTGTTTATGATGATAACCCTGAGCTTAGCAGCGAAGTTATCGAGGCCTTAGAGGCCAAAGCTCACTTAAACGAGCCCATGATTGTGCAATATTACTATTATGTGCGCGGCATTTTGCTCGATCGCAATTGGGGCGTATCGGTAAAATTGGCCCCTAGCGTGCCCGTTTTCGATGTTTTAAAGACTCGTATTCCTATTAGTATGATTCTTAATGTGGCGTCCTTAGTTATATCGCTGCCGCTGGGCATAGCAGCCGGAACCATAGCGGCACTTAACAAGAACCGCCTCCCAGATTATGCGATATCCTTGCTAGTTATAATCTTTATTTCGGTGCCTTCATTTGTGTTTGCAGCTGTCATGCAGTACTTCCTATCTTTTAAGCTAGGTTGGTTCCCCATAATCTACAACCCTACCGGTGTCGGGTGGGCCAAATGGCGCTCTATCGTCTTACCAGTGCTTGCCCTGTCTTTTGGCCCGATTGCCACCGTGACCCGCTATCTGCGCGGCGAGCTTCTGGAAACTTTGAACTCGGAATACATGTTGCTCGCCAGAACCAAAGGTTTAACCAAATACCAAGCTGCGGCCCGACATGCCTTTCGCAACTCTTGCGTACCACTGGCCAACATCATCATCCCTATGTTCACTGGTATTTTAGGCGGTTCATTAGTGGTAGAGCAAGTGTTTTCCATTCCGGGCGTAGGTGGAATTATGGTCAACTCAGTCAACGCTAATGACCATGCTTTAACGCTGGCGGTGCTGCTTTTCTATTCAGTAATCTCCTTGCTCACTATTCTCATTGTAGATATCTCTTATGGCTTAATAGATCCCAGAATTCGCTTGGGAAGAAAGGGGTAGTGGGATGGATAAGCGTTTCGCCGATATACCTGCGGAGAAATTCGGTTTCGCGCAAGCTGAGACTGAGCTTAAAGATTTCGATCCGGAAGCAAGCGCTGTTGGCTTCTATAAAGATGCCTTGATCCGACTAAGAAGGAATAGGGCTTCCATCATTGCCTTTTACCTTATCTGTATCATCACCATCATGGCTATAGTAGGGCCTAGCCTTAACCCCTATACCTTTAGGCAGCAGAACCCTAATCGCTTGAACATGCCACCCCGCGTGCCTGGCCTGGAGCGCTTAGGGATACTAGATGGCACCTCCGTGCTCAGCAATCGCCGCCTTGATGGCTTGAGTGATACCGACCGCTATCCGGAAGGGTCGATTATTCGAGTTTTCAATGAGCGCACGGTGGCAGGGGTAAAAATGGTGGATGTCAAGGTCGATATGTATAAGCTGGTGGGTGCTGAAGACGAGTACTACTGGTTTGGTACGGACCATTTTGGTCGTGATCTTTGGACTAGACTGTGGCGAGGCACCCGGGTTTCCCTCTTGATAGCCGTTGCAGCCGTGCTTATCAACACCTTCATCGGCATCGTCTATGGGGCTATCGCTGGTTACTATGGCGACCCTTTAGATATGTACATGATGCGTTTTTGTGAGTTTCTAAATGCCTTCCCGCGGGTCGTGGTGGTAACCATGTTCATTCTGTTTTTTGGTGCGGGCATTACATCGATCATTTTGGCTTTGGTGGTAAACGGATGGGTTTCTACTGCCCGCATGATCAGGTCCCAGTTCTACCGATTTAAAGAACGGGAATATGTTTTGGCTGCGCGGACGCTGGGTGTTAAAGATATGGCCCTGATCTTTCGGCACATTCTGCCTAACTCCATTGGACCCATCATCACCCGGGCTATGATTGCTATTCCGGGGGCCATCTTTTCGGAGTCCTTCTTAGCCTTCATCGGCTTAGGGCTAAAGCCGCCAG
>CALNBW010000063.1 GCA_937874815.1 uncultured Bacillota bacterium
AAGGGCTGCGGGGTACTTGCCGTAAGCACGATTGGAGCCTGCTCCTGTGCTCTAGGTAAGTACCCCGCAGCCCCGCGCTATCACAGGGGGTGGTACCCTATACTTCCATGATTATTGGCAGGATCATGGGGCGGCGTTTGGTGCGCTCGTAGAGGAAACTCCCCAATACGTCCCTAGCGGCCGATTTCAGCGCCGACCATTCTGTCACTTCACTGCGCAAGCAAGCCTGCAGGCTTGTCCTCACCTGCTCCTCGGCCTGAGCAATCAGGTTCTCCGATTCCCGCACATAGACAAAGCCACGCGTGATAATATCTGGGCCAGCCTTAATGGTGCGCGTGCTTTTATCAATGGTCACAACCACAACCAGCACCCCGTCGAGGGAGAGTTGCTGGCGGTCGCGCAGCACAACATTGCCTACATCGCCGATGCCTAAGCCATCGACTAAAACTACACCGGCTTGTACGTGGCCAGCGATGCGCGCGCCCTCGCTATCGAACTCCAGAATGTCACCATTAGAAAGCCTGAATACGTTTTCGCGGGGCACACCCACGTCTTCTGCTAAATTGGTGCAGGCCGCCAGGTGGCGATACTCCCCATGGAAGGGCACCACGTAGCGGGGGCGCACTAGGTTCATCAGCAGTTTGAGCTCTTCTTGGCTAGCATGTCCAGATACGTGTACGTCTGCTGTGCCTTGGGCAATAACATGAGCGCCAGCCCGCGACAGCCCGTCGATGACGCGGTTCACGAGTTTCTCATTTCCAGGCACCGGGGTAGACGAGAGAATTACCGTATCTCCCGGCACGATGTTGATATGGTTGTGGCTTTGCCGCGCCATGCGGGTTAAGCCCGACAAAGGCTCTCCCTGGCTACCAGTAGAGAGGACCAGCGTCTTATGGGCTGGTAGCTTACCGACTTCTTCCGGCTCCACATAGATATCGTCGGGGAATTTAAGATACCCCAGCTCAGAACTAATGCGTACGTTGTTAACCATGCTGCGGCCCACGACGGTTACTTTGCGACCATATTCGCGCGCCGTATCAAAAGCCTGCTGAATGCGGTGGATATTCGACGCGAAAGAAGCCATGACGATGCGATCGCGGGTGCGATTAAAGATCTCATCAAAGGTACGACCAACAACGCGCTCCGATGGTGTATACCCAGGGCGATGGGCATTAGTTGAATCGCAGAACAGCGCTAACACGCCTTCCCGGCCATATTCGGCCAGCGTTTGGTAATCGGCCACTTTGCCGTCGACGGGTGTTTGGTCAAATTTGAAGTCGCCACTATGGATGATCACGCCCAGCGGAGTTTCGATCGCTAAAGCTACTCCATCGGGAATACTGTGGTTCATGCGGATGAACCGCACCTTGAATTGTTTGCCCAAGGCAATCTGCTCACCGGCCTTAATTTCCTGCGTCTTGGCCTCGAGCCTGTGCTCATCTAGTTTACTTTGTAGAATGCCGAGCGTGAGGCGGGTCCCGTAGACCGGCACATTTATCTCCTTCAAAACGAAAGGTACCGCACCGATATGGTCTTCATGCCCATGGGTGAGCACGATGCCCCGTACTTTTTGCCGATTCTCAATCAGATAAGAAATATTAGGGATGACGAAATCAATGCCGAGCATCTCATCTTCTGGAAATTTCAGACCAGCGTCGATGACAATGATGTCGTTGCGACACTCGACGGCAAACATGTTCTTGCCAATCTCGCCGATCCCCCCTAAAGGAATCACTTGTACTTTTGTGTCGTTAGCCACGATTAATACTTACCTCTTTCTTTTAATTAGTTGTAGTGGTTGATGGTCTCATGAAAAACAAACAACCCTAGGTTGCCCTAGTGTTGCCACCGCTCGCCCCCGGTAGGCACGCAAAACTACATTAGTCTATTCTAGCACATTTCCTAAGGAACTAGAAGTTCCAGGGATTCAACTTGGCCACGCGAACAGTATTTCCTTAAAAAAGCAACAGAAATCGGCAAAGGTAACAAGGAATTATCGGTGCCTATGTCGAAGATGCGAGAGTGCAGGAATACACTTGACGATTTTTGACGAAACAAATGGGTCATCTCTTGCAGCTACCAGCTTGGGTGCAGAGGGCTGGTAGCCGGCAAAGAGATCTGCCTGCAACGCTAAAGACGTTGCTGGCCGGTATGCTCAAGAAGGAAGGTGGTTAGCATGCTTGAGCTCTATGCCATTTCTAAAATCTACAGTAATGGGGTAGTGGCTTTAAGGGATGTTGACTTAAAAATTGATAAAGGTGAATTTGTGTTTATCGTGGGCCCAAGTGGGGCTGGTAAAACAACCCTAACACGCCTGTTACTGGCCGAAGAGAAGCCGACCAAAGGCCAGATTATTGTTAATAACAAGGTAGTGAATAACCTCAAACGTAATGAAATCCCCTATTTGCGGCGGCAAATCGGCACCGTCTTTCAGGATTTTCGTTTGATGAACAACTGGACAGTCGAGGAAAACGTCTCTTTCGCCATGAAGGTGATCGAGGCACCCAAGCGTGCTATCCGTAAACGAGTGCCAGAAGTTTTGGCTCTGGTGGGGCTAGCTAATAAAGCTAAGCAGTTACCCACCCAGCTGTCGGGCGGTGAACAACAGCGGGTAGCACTGGCCCGAGCCATTGTTAATCAGCCCTACATCTTGTTGGCTGATGAACCTACGGGCAACCTCGACCCGGAGACTGCCTGGGGCATAATGGAGATTCTACAAGACATAAACGCTCAAGGCACCACAGTGCTCATGGTTACCCACGCCAAAAACATCGTTGACCAAATGCGCAAGCGCGTAGTGGCTCTAGAAGCTGGGCGCGTTGTCCGTGACGAACGGAGGGGGGCTTACGGTAATGAAAATTAGAACTTGGGCCTATTTTACCGGACAAGCCTTCAGCAGTATGCGGCGTAACAGTTGGATGACAGTCGCCTCCATCGGCACTGTCACTGTAACCATGATTGTGCTTGGTGTTTTCTTATTGCTAGCGGGCAATATGAACAATTTTGCCGGCAATATTGAGTCGCAAGTAGAGATTTCGGTCTACTTGCAGGACGAGATAACTAGTGAACAGATTGATGAATTAGCTGAGAAAATGGCTGCGCTGGAGCAGGTAGAGCTAGTCAAGTATGTCAGTAAGGAAGAGGCGCTACTGGAGATGCGCGACATGTATGGCGAAGGCTCTGATTTTTTAGCCGGTCTTGAACTGGACAATCCCCTGCGCAATGGCTTCAGGCTGCGTACCCATAGGCCGGAACAAGTGCTGGATGTGGTGCCGATAGTGCGCGCTTTTGACGGCGTCGCCGAAGTGCAATATGGCCAGGGGGTAGTAGAGCAGTTGTTTGCTGTCACTGGTATTCTGCGCGTAGTGGCTTTGGGGTTGATGCTGGGCTTGGCCGCAGCTGCCACGTTCATTATCGCCAATACCATTCGTATTACGGTATTTGCCCGTCGCCGCGAGATTAACATCATGAAATATGTGGGGGCAACTGATTGGTTTATCCGCTGGCCCTTCGTGATTGAAGGCATGACCCTGGGGTTGATTGGTTCTTTAATTGCTGCCGGTTTAGTTGCTTGGGCCTATCAGGCAGCGGTTGGCGGCTTAGCTGTTTCTATCCCTTTCATTCCTCTAGTTGCACCATGGCCCTTCTTATTAGGCGTTTCTGGCTGGCTGATTTTAATTGGCACAGTCATTGGCGTAGTCGGTTGTACCTTCTCGCTACGCCGCTTCTTAAGAGTATAAGACCTTGATCCTATAGATAGCTAGAGAGAAAGGAGGGAGAGATTTGAAACGCTTTCGGCAAGGACTAACCGTTAGCTTGGTACTGATGCTCATCTTTGCCTTGGCTTTGCCGGCTGCCGCTGATGACTTAGCTAAGCGACAGGCGGAGTATGAGCGGGTGCAAAAACAGATTGCGGACATGGAGAACCGTATCTATAACAACACCCAACAGGCTAAAAGTGTTAACAGTGAGATTAGCCGCCTCAATAAGGAAATTGAGCAGGCGGAACAGCAGCTCAGATACTTAGAAGCGCGCCTGCAGACGACAGCTAAGGAAATAGAGGTCGCTGAGAAAGAATTGGCCGAGGCCGAGGAGAATCTTGCTTTTCAGCAAGAAATGTTAAAGGTCCGGATGCGTGCCCTGTATGAACGGGGCCCGATTAGCTACCTAGAAGTGCTGTTCAACGCCCATAGCTTTAGCGACTTCATCAATCGCATCGGCATGCTGCAGCGTGTTGTGGCGCAAGATGTAGACATGGTGGATACAATTAAAGTAGAAAAGGCTCGCATTGAGGAGCAGAAAACTGTACTAGAGATTAAGCGGAATGAGCTCGCCGGCCTCTACCGGACAACGGACCGTGACCGGAACGCGATTGCTTCGCGTCACGCAGAACGTAGCCGGTATAAAGATAAGCTGGCTACAGACCGCGCAGAATGGGTGAAGAACCTACGTAGTCTAGAGCAAGTCGAGCGAGAGCTAGAGGAACTGATCAGAAAGGCTCAGGAGCAGAATCCTGGTGCCGGCTCGGGGACAGGTGCCTATACTTGGCCAGCCCCTGGCTATACCAGAATTACCTCACCCTATGGCCAACGCACCCATCCGATCTTTGGTGGTAGTAGCTTCCACTATGGCATCGATATTGGAGCACCGATGGGCGCTAAAATTGTGGCGGCCGACTCTGGCACAGTGCTATTTGCCGGCACCATGACTGGCTATGGCAAGGTGGTTATTCTAGACCATGGTAATGGCCGCTCTACACTATACGCCCATACTTCAGTACTAATGGTTAGCAATAACCAGAAGGTTACCAAGGGGCAGCAGATCGCGAAAGTGGGTAACTCAGGTTGGAGCACAGGCCCGCACTTGCATTTTGAGTTCCGAATAAACGGGGCTAAACAAAATCCCCTTAACTATGTAAAGCGACCCTAAACCAAAACGATATACAGGTAAGAAGGCTGGAAACTTCCGGCCTTCTTGCTTTTTAGCGTTAGCGGCGGGACTGCGGGACGTGGACCAGGGGGAC
>CALNBW010000064.1 GCA_937874815.1 uncultured Bacillota bacterium
ATGCGCTTGTCGTAGGGCCAACGACCTCCCCCCAAACCTTTAGGGGCTTCTTCAGTGGTCTTGAACCGTCCCTCACGCTAGCTCCCCCAATCGGCAAACTGAGGGTTGTGGGTGAGTAGCCAAATCTGACGTGTCTGCGCAATTTTTGATAGGGCCGCATGGATACGCTCCAGCCGCTCACTATCGCAATTGACGAAAGGATCGTCAAAGATAAGCGGTAGACGCACGTCTTCTGCCAAAAGGTCAGCGATAGCGAGGCGTAGGCTGAGATAGAGCTGGTCGCGCGCGCCTTGGCTAAGCTGGGCGGGGTGAATCGGCTGCCCAGCGGCACCGCGCAGGGTGACAGCGAAATCGGCATCGAGCTCAACGCGCCGCTCAGGCTGGTCCGTGATTAGGGCGAAGTAGGAACTAACTTGTGCTGCCAAACGTTCGCGATGGCTAGCGCTGTAATCGATGCGAGCCGCCTCCAGCTCGCGATAAGCGAGGCCAAGGGCGTCCACCTCGAGGCTGAGACGCTCTTCTTGTCGTTTGAGTTCCTGTAGGCGCTCATAGGCGAGGGCCAAGTTGAGTGGTTTTTGCCCCTCGAGCTGGGCGCGGCGCCGCAGCAGGTTTTCTTCTTCGTGTTGAAGGTCTGCGAGTTCTTGCTGCAGCGTGGCGATTTCGGCTTTTAACTCCTCATATTGTTGATTGATAGCAGGGGCCTGGGAGGGCGCATGCAATGCGCCCCTACAGATATCGTTTACAGCGGGTGATGGCCCAGGGCGAGATAGATGTGCTCCCGCCACATCTTCGATATGACTGCCGCACGAATTAGGGTAGCGTATTGCTGGCGCAATACACTTGATCTCGCCCCTACGGGGGTCATCAAGGCCAGGGAGGCCGGGGTAGTTGTCGACTAGGGTTTGCCAAGCCAGCCTGATAGCCGCCAGGTTGTTTTGCAGATCGAGGGCGCGCCGCTCTAAAGCAACTAAGCCGTCCACTTGCTGGGCAGACCACAGCGCCGCCTGCGTCTGCCGGATTTCGTTGAGATCCTTCTCCAGCTGGCAATAGGCCTGGTATCGCCGCCGCAAGGATGTCCAGTCAACAGGGGTTGCTGCGCCTTGCGCCGCGACATGGTCCGCTGCAGCAGCCAGTTCCGCCGTCAACTCATCCATGTGCGCTTGCTGAGCAGCTAGGCGGTTCTCGATGTTGCTACGCCCACTCGTCTCCAGATTGGCAAAGGCGGAGATCATGCCCTGGCAACTAGCTAGCTCGGTTTGTGCCTGTGTTAGCGCCGCCTGGGCTGTAGTAAACGCAGCAGCTGTTGGCCTAGTGGCTTGGGCAGCTAGTAGTTTCTCTAGGAATACCTGCATTGCCTGTAGATCGCGGCACCGTTTTAGGGCCAAACTGACTGAACCAGTAGAGTTTGAGCTGGCATCCTTATCCTTGCTGCCCAGCGGGGGCAGCAACCAACCCAATAGGCAACAGGCTAGGCTGACTACAATACCAATAGGCCCCGCTGTGCGCCCCCAGAACCAATAACTAACAGCGCCCAGCAGGATGCCGCCCAAGCGACTAGCCCAGATAAACCCTGCCCGGCCCGCGGCCGGCTTCTGCCTGCGTCTGCTCCCTGCCTTCCCCTGCACTTGTTGCTGGATAGCAGCCAGCAGCTGCGCCGGCGCTAACCCCAAATCACCAAAGCGAGCCTGGTAATCCTGCTCTAGCTCGCTATAAGCTGCCTCCTCAGTAGCCAGCGCGTCATATCCCTCCTGCGCCTGCTCCACTGCTGCAGCCAACTCCTGCTCCCGCCTCTTGTAGTCAGCCAAAGTCTGTTCTTCATAAGCCGCCAATTGTGCCAGTTCACCTTTTAGCCCTTCCTGCTCGCGTTGCAAACGGGCTAATTCGCGTTCGCGCTCTAACTGCTGGTCAAGATACTGCTCCCACTCCACTGCGCCCTGGGTAAACAAGGGGTATGTAGCAAGCTGGCTGCACAACGCTTCCGCTTGTTCTTCCATACGGCGGGCGCGGTACAACGCTTGTTCTACCTGCTGCTGTTGCTCCAAGCCATGCTGATAACGCTCCGCCTGGGTGCGCCACTCGCTCCAAGCTTGAAAAGTGGCAGAGCGGGTAGCGAGCTGTTTCTGCTGAGCCTGCCGCTCCTCACTAAGAGTAGCTAACCTAGATTGCACCATCTGCAGTTCTGCACTGCTGGCCTCTCCTGCTTCCATTTGACTAGTCAGCCCGGCTATTTCTGCGCGCAACTCTTCCAGTTGGCGATCTTTGTTGCCGCCGCGGGCCCTCCCTAAAGGTTCCCCGTAATAACGGGTGATCTGCTTGAGCTCGTTCTCAAGTAGCTGCTGCACGTGGGTGGCCTTGCCCCCGGCTCCAGCCAGAAGGCCCTGGACCGCTGCATCTAACCCCTCCGGAGTAGGCATCGGTTGGGTAAGGCAAAAAGTCGCCAGGAAAAGGTCAAGCGAACTGATGCCAAGCAGATGCTGTAGTGTCTCCTGGTAAGCACGGAAAGGGCGAGTAGCGCTCGGATTATCTACCCCAGTCGCCTGCGGCATTTGCACCCACTGCCCCTGGGCATAATAGCGCAGGCTAACCTGGTGGGTAGCGAAATTGCGCTTGAGATGGTATGAGGTACTGCCGACACTAAAATATAGTTCTCCACTGAATTCAGGAGGATCGTACCAGTTACGGTAACGCGCCTGGCCAAACTTGGCGGGGTCGCCAGTTGCGGGCAGGCCAAAAATAATGGCGGCCAACCCAGCCACTAGGGTTGACTTACCCGCTTCATTCGGTAGCACTAGGACACTATTTTTATCTAGGTTGATTGCAAACTCATCTCGGTAACACCCAAACCCACGCAGGATTAGGCGTTGCCACCTAACGTTACTCATTTTGCCGCGCCCCCTGCAAGAAAGCAGCCAGGCCCCGGCGTAGAGCCAAATCGGCCACTTTATTTTCCCTCTCAGTGCTAGCCCTTTGCGCTTGCTCCTGCATCCGCCGCACGAAAAGGCCACGAATTGTTTGCTCCTGCGCCCAGCGCTCCTGCAGCCCTGCAGCCAAATGCACGGTAGCATCGACCAGCTCTAGATGATAGAAATAGCGGGCCAAGCGACCGCTCAGTGCTTCAGCATCTAGCAGGAAGTGAGCCGCGCCCTGCAGTTCCACTTGCAGAAGTAATTCTGGATCGGCCAGGCTGACGATGCTGGCCGCCAGCTCTTCCATGTCCGCAAACTGACTTATATCAACTTGAATTACTTGATGGTTAACATTTTGCCAAGGGACTCGGTCCACGCTTACTGCCCCCGGCTGCAGCGTAACTAGAGTAAGCTGACCACAACCAATATCATTATAACCTTTGCTAGCAATAGCGCCGGCATAGGCCATAGTGGTCTGACCAGATTGCTTCTGCTGGGGGCTATGAAAATGGCCCAAGGCGACATAGTCGTAGCCAGCCTCGGCAAGGAGTTGGCTGGATAGGGGCAGGCCCCGTTCATTTGTCTGCCAATCGAGCGAACCATGAAAAGCGCCTACATGTATTCCCTGTCCTGCCACACGGGGATAGGGCTGCAAATAGTCGGCAGCATTAGTCAGTCCCCCGGTGTAAGCGAGGCTATAAAGATATAGCCGTTCTCCCCGAATCGTTAGCTCTTGGGGTGGACCCGGTTGCGGATTTGTGACTAGGATGCCGGGCCAGCGCTCGCCATAGCGCTGGTAAACCGAATCATGATAGGTTATTTCATCGTGGTTGCCAGGCACAGTAACCACTGTGATACCGGCGTCTACCCACGCTTTAAGCTCAGCCATCACGCTTTCCACGAGCACATTGTTAGGCCGATGGGTCTCGAAGAGATCGCCCACGATCAGGATCAAATCGAGCTGTTGCTCGGGTGCCAGAATCCAGGCCGTAAGGCGTTCTAGTATTTTATCTCGCTGACCAGCATAGGCCGCTGCACGAGAACCTAGCCAAGCAGCTGACCAGCCGAGGTGCAGATCGGCCAAATGCAAACATCGAAGCAAGCTATCGCCTCCCTGCTGTTAACAACTTGCCTACCAACAAATGTTCGCCGTAGCGGTGCTAAATCCTGCGCAAAAAAAGAGCCATGGGGTGTTTTGCCCCATGGCTAGGTGATAATTCCTATAAAAACGACTCGGCAAGTGAAAGTAGCGTGCTGATAAGATTAAAACAGGCATGGGCTATAACCGGTGCAGCTAAGTTATTACGGTCTCGCTCGTATAGCAAAACAAAAGCTATCGCCGGAATCAAAATCTGGACGAACTGCACGGGGTTAATGCCATGCAACAGGGTAAAGAACAAGGTGGTAATAACGAGAGCCCAGCGCCTGCCATACTTATGGCGAGTAGTGCCGAAGATAATACCGCGGAAAATAATCTCCTCTATAATTGGAGCAAAAATAACCACTCGGAGGAAAAACGAGGCCCAGCCCCAAAAGTAGAGGGGGACTTCAGGTGATATTCTAGCCCACTCGGCCCAGGGACCCAAGATTAGCGGTAAAACCAAACCAACCACCGTACTAGCTACCTGCGCGGCTACCCCCCACAAGGCTCCGGCCTTCAGGCTGCCTCGGAATGTCTCCTTGGTCAGACCGAAATCGGCAAAACTAGGCCAGTAGCCGTAGTGGCGATAGGCCCATAAGAATAGCGAGCTCATCAGCGGCTCCAAAAGCATCGCATTATTCTCTGGCAAACTCTTGGGGTAAAGCAGGTAGGCGATGGCACTTAAAAGTATGTAGAACCCAAATAGCTTTAATATATCCTTGAAACGAACGTCTATCCCCTGCTCGGGGGCCAGCAAATTGCTACGCCTCTTCTCCATTTGAGGCACCTCTGGTGTTGTCTCCAAACCATCTTCTCCTTTCTGCCAGCCATGGGGACGGTCAGGACCACTGAAGAAGCCCCTAAAGGCTTTGGAGTAAGGTCGTTGGTCCTGCGAAAAGCGCATTGGGGCCTCAAATAAAGGGTGCTTAGACATCGACGGTTAAAAGCGGCCAACTGTTTGAGCTTAGGCGAGTTT